>CAIYCP010000732.1 GCA_903924715.1 uncultured beta proteobacterium | reverse complement strand
TTTGTTCTAAGGCTTGATTTTGACTCCCCCCGTGATATCTGGCACTGGGTTGGGCACTGGGTTGGGCGAATAAATCCGCCTGCGCTGAGGCTCTCTTAGTTGATTTGGTGCTTTTGTTCACCTCCCGCCAGAGTTGCCAGACGCCCCAGCGTGAACGGGGGTTGGGTTTAGCCTTAGATTGATAACGCTTACAAAACGCCGCATACACGCTGGCACACGCATCGAGGGTGCGCTCAAGCTTTAAGAACGCAGGATGCCAGACGGTCAGACCATCGTCTTTGAGCCGTGCATAGGCGGCGTAGTTACTGTAGGCGTAATCAAAGCCCTCAACCATCTTCGCAGCCAAGGGATTGGCGTGTATGTAGCGCAAGACCATCATGCTGTGGCGCACATCGTTGTCTTTGACGGGTTCGGCGTGATAGCGCTGTTCCCAGAAATGACCTCGACGCAGCAACAGACGGTTCAGCAGCATGGCGCAGTACCAATTGAGCCAGTGCATCAGCCGTGACATCTGGTGGGGCTGCTCGGGCTTTAGAAAGTAATGCACGTGGTTGCTCATGACGCATACGCCGTAGAGTTTGAAGTTGAACTTGGCTTTGGCCCGAGCCAGACAGAACAGAATCGCTTGACGGGCTTGGGGTCGGCGTAAATCAAACGCTTGATTATTGCAGCGCAGCGTGACGTGGTAACTGGTGTTGGCTTCAAAGCAGCGCGGTGGGCGTGGCATGATGGTTACCCTGTTCGAGTTGACGGATAACCAGCTTAAAACGATGCTCAAGCTTTAGGCTTTCTGCCTACCGTGCGGGGTCCGGCAAACATACCAATGGCGTAGCCAAGCGCCTCAAGAGAGCGAAGCCGAGCCGATACCAAGCTATGTTCATGCCGTGCTGCGTTAGTGGCTTGCCCATGCCGATAGTTAGGGTGTTTATCACCACTTATGGGGGTGTCTGGGCTGTGTGCGCCATGCATCTTACAGGACCTCATGCCAAATGCCGCGGGGTTCTTGCAGGGCTGCTTCGTGCGTTTACATAGGCACTGGCATCGTTTTGCACCAAACTTTATCAAACAAGGTAAAGGCATGACAGTTCCTTACATACGATTAACTGGGTCAAACGAAGGTGTGAACAAACAAAAATCGTTGTACCTATGCAAAGAACGGCAGTCTGAAGATGCAAAGATGCTCTCAGTACCGCCTTGGGTGATGAAGTGACGATGGTGACGCTACTCCGGTATCTTTTTATATATATTCAAAAAAACGATCTCTAGAAGAAAAATATAGGATGTGCGTCACCATCGTCACTTCGTCACCCGTTGATCACGTTTGCATCTGCTGACGATTTATCCCAACCATCAAGTATTGCTTCGAGAACCTGCCTTGCTTGAACAGGCTCTTCAGCGCTTTTTGTTTTCAGCCCAAACCGCACTCCGTTTTTTGTCTTCTTTGACGCATAATCTAGCGCCTTGAGTTTCCTGCTCAAATTATTGGGCTTATCAAGCTGCGGCGTCTCGTCCTCCTGCGCACAAAAGTCTAAGTAACTGGCCAATAACTCTTTTGACACTAGTCCTTGATCGATCGAACAAACCTCACATTCTTCGTTCAACCACCGCGCTAAGGTGTCTTGGGACTCGATGTAACTGGTGGTAAACGCCACGACCTCATTTGGCGGCATTAACCCATTCATGTGATATTTCACCGCACCGGCAACCAACCACAGCAAGATTCCTGCCTTTTCAGCCGCCAAGGTATCCATTAGATGTTTGTCTGCGTTGGGCAGCGTTGGATCAGGTCGTGTCTCACCCGGACGGTTCCACTTCATATCAAAGGGGATTAAGTGCAAACGCCCCTTCGTGGCTTCATCCATGTGGTCAACACGTGGGCTGTGATTTGTCATCAACCAAAGTTTGTGAGTAATTTCAAAGGTCATCGGGTTTTCATGTAACGCACGGGCTGTCATCGTGCCACCACCCGTATGGCGTTTCACCACGGCGATATCCAAGCGCTGCCCATCCTTGCTCTCACTGCTGATAGCGCACCGTGCACCCGCTAACTTTCTAGTGCTTGGGCTTGCCTGCTCTGCGTTGCCATCGAGCCGTGTCGCCATCAGGACTTCTGGGGCAATGGTTTCGCAATAATCACCGGCAATAGATTTAAAAGTATCGAGCAATACGTTTTTCCCATTAGCACCTCGACCAATAGCAATAAACATGATGTGTTCGTTAACTCTACCTGTTAAACAGTACCCCAATGCCTTTTGCAAGTACTCGGCTAAATGCAGGCGAGAAACTCCCGTGACTTTGCCATTCAAAACAGCACCCGGTGCTGCGGTGATTTCCTCAATAAATTGATTCCACCTTGGCGCTCGTGTATGAGGGTCATACTCTGCGACGCATCGCTTCAGAACAAGATCAGTCTTGCTGTCAGGGCGCAATACGCCCGTTCGTAAGTCAACCACACCGTTGCCAACGCCCAAAAGCCACGGATCACTATCAAGCTGATTCGCCTCAATCAAAAAGCGAGAATCCCGCTGCGCAATCATCAACATGGCATCAAGACGATTTTTGTTACGGCACTGTGCCGCCCATTTCAACGAAACCTTGCCGGCATCAAAAAGGTTTTTTCGCTGTTCAGGATTGCCAGCAGCTTCTGCCTCTTTCAAGCGTTTATCCCCCAATTTTCGATGATGAGCGGATACCTTAAGCATCTTTTGATGGGTAGTAGCATTGCCTTTATCTAATTGCCAGCGATCCCCTCGCCAGACAATCCACTGTTTACGTTCGACCACATAGCGCAAATCACCAGCCGTGAGATTAAAGAGCAGTGCAACATTACCGGCATCTGTGTGGTCGATTTGATCAAGCAGCGAAGGCTCGGTCAACGCTTGTACTACGACGATCGGTGACGCACCGCTGGGCGACGAACTGGTTGACTCGGCATAGCGTTGCGCACGGTCTAACACGACAGCGTCGTCAAGCAGGTCTTCGTAGTGTTCCTGATTTGCTTGTAGGCATAAGCGTTCAATATCGGATTGCGCAAACCCGTTGCTACGCAAATGCCCGGCATACGCCAGCATCTGTTCTTCTCGACCGTCACCATCACGCAACTTCTGTACTGGCCATCCCAGCCAAGTTTTACCGATCAGGTGGTTGAGCGCTGGGGCATTGGCGGTGGTACTAACGGAGGTGTTTACTAACGTTTTCGGCTTAGCGATTGCAGTCCACTGCTCGGCAATGGCTTTGATTTCATCTGTCGCAGCAGGCACACCCGTGCCGCCTAACGCCTCACCAGTCACCGTCACCCACTTGCTACTGCCACAAAATAGTTCATCCTTGCCGCCCAAAGGATTCAGGCAACTGATTTGCGCAAGGCTCGTTGTACTCGCAACAAACATTCGTAAGCCTTTACCGCTCGGACTGGCCTCAACGTAAGGCTCACCTAGGCGCTCATGCGTCGTTTTTATCTCATCAAGTCGGGCATTACCTGTCTGTTGTTGCAAGTCAACGGTATCGTAGTCCAGTGCGATTAGATGGCTGCCATCGGCTAGTAAGGCTGGTAACACGACGCCAACACCGGCATGTTTATGGCGTCTGGCGCTCGCTAACGCTTCATCAAAGCTCATCCACTGGTGTGGCTTTTGCCATTGAACGCCTGTTCCATCACGACCCATTGGTATCTTGTCAAACTTACCGCCAGCTTGAATCGAACCCGCTCGCCATGTGATCCATTGCTTAATTGCTTTGAGATCGTTTGGTACGTTTTGCTCGATTTCAGGGTGCGCGTGGATCAAAATTCGTTGATTTCTGCTAGAGGGGTTACGCATGTTTGCTCTGCCTGCTCAAAGACTTTTTAACCAGCAACGTAAGTCGCCAACCCGCCATGCGGTGACGCCTGCCGACACATGGATTGCGGGTGGTGCTTTACAGCTGCGCACGAGTCTCCACCAAGTACTGGCTGACACGTTGATCAGTGGTTTCGGATTTTTAGGCGTGGCAACAATCTGCTGAATACGAACAAGGGATGAATCGGCTAGTTCATCGAACCAGTCTGGGCGTTCAAATTTAGCAATAGTCGTGACGGGCATCGAAGTAACTCCAACAAGTGTTTGTTGGTGTCATTTTGAAGCAGGCGGTATCCGTAGGTCTAAGTTCTTTGCTAGCAACGTGTGAACGTGCTTACGCTAATCCCCGATCCTTTCTGTATTGAGTAATTTGTTGGCGTACCCAAGATTCTGATCTGCCTAGGCTTTTAATCTCAATGGTAGCTACTTCTGAACACTCTTCGAGTGCATTTGGAAATTTTGATATATTTTTATCGAGCCAATCGTAAAGCTTTTTTTGAGCGATTAATTTGGCTAACCTAGCCTTCTCTTTGGATTTTGCTTGGTTTGTAACAGCACGACTGCTCTTTGTTAAATCAATCATTAAGAAAATCAACTCCAACAACGAGCGTCTTGTAACCATAGCCCTTAGCTCTTCGTCAGTTCCACGCTCTTCGGTCACCATTCCAAATATCTTCTTTGCAATTTCCTTGTCGTTTTTTAAACGATGATAAAGCGTCGCCAATCCGCCGTCACTAATTGGTGGTGGGTCAATTATTACTCTTTTCTTAGAACGTTTATTCATGTTGTCTGCTTCCTGATTGGTATAACCTTGGCACTTGCCTTGGTGCTGGCCTTATCCAAAAAGTTTGCCCAATCACGCATTAAATTGCGACGCTTATTAAGTAAGTCAGTGCGTTGATATGCCTGCTGTACTGCATCACCAACCGTGTGTCCTGAAGCAGCCTTGCGAATCTCGTCAGGGTAAGCCGTGCATTCAGCAGCCCAGTCACGGAATGTTGACCTGAACCCATGTGGAACTACGTCAACAATAAGGTCTCCACGCTCT
>CAIYCP010000731.1 GCA_903924715.1 uncultured beta proteobacterium | reverse complement strand
GTTTCTACAAAAGCCTCAGACGGAACACCCATTTTTTCAGCTAAGGCCGCCGCGGTCTCTGCCCGCAAGATGGTGCCGCCCGCACGCTCAAGCAAGGGATTTGCAGGGATTCGCGCCGAGGTGCCCGGCCCCTCCCAAATGGCCCGGTCAAACACTGCAAATAATTTGTCAGTCTTTGCGTGAGCCGCTAGTTCATTGGCCAAATGCACGCCTGAGCGACCTTCATCGACAAGGCGCTTGCCCGTGGCATCAACGACAATTCCTGCGGTGGCGATTGCGTCAACCTCTGGGTATGGCCAAACCTGATCGTTATGCTTGGCGTCGCTACACAACACATGTCCATAAAAGCGATTGCCCGGGGTTAACACGGCACCTGCTGCTAAGGCCATCGTCAAGCCATCACCCAAACCGGTTCGGGCGCCTCGCTGAAACACTGAATCGAACGGCGCGCCAATGTGTCGCTCAAACAGCGTGCGATTAGCCTGAAAGCCGCCGTCAGCGATCAGGCAATAGGGCGCGTGCCATATTCGTTGTTCGCCCAAACAGCTGCCCTGTACACCCACACAACGGCCCTGCTCAAGCATCAGCTCAGTCGCGCGCGCACCCAGCTGCAACGTGCCGCCACGCTCAACCAGCTCAAGCGCTAATCGGCGCAAAATTAAATCTGGGCCGCGCTCTTTCCAGTCAAGCCCAGCCTTCAGCGCACGCGGAGGCGCCATGCACCAGCGATAACCCTCTTGCGGATTAAAGCGCATAAACTTGGCGCCCTTGCCCTGCAACCAGGTAATCAGCCGGGCACCCGTCTGCGCCAGCGCGCGCGCCAACTCGGGCTTGGCCTGATTGCCCGAGACGCGAGCAATATGCTGCTCTAAATCTTGTTCTTCGCGAAACGGATCACGAAAACCAATATGCAAGATACCGCCTGACTGCCTCGAATTGTTCGGGTATGTAATCCCCTCACCTTGCTCAAGCACCAAAGGTCGCAACCCCAGTTCAGCCGCGCGTACGCCCGCGGTCAAGCCCGCGATGCCGCCTCCGATAATAATCAAGTCGTATTTAATATTCGATTCAGTCATTCGAAACAATCGTTATGCTTGGCGCGTATTGAAAGCAATCGCATTCGCTTCATTTTCCAAGAGAAATCGGCACAATCTTCGCCGCCACTGCAGCCGCTTGCCACAGCTTTAATTCGGCATCAAAGAACGCGTCCATTTCTTTAGGTGAGCCACCCATCGGATCAATCGCCTGTTGATTAAACTTTTGAATGACCTCTGGGAGTGCCAGAATCTGATTAATCTCTTTGTTCAACAAATTGACGATCGCATCTGAGGTACCCGCCGGTGCAGATAGCCCCATCCAATAACCCGTCGCGATATCAGGCAAGCCAGATTCGGCCAAGGTAGGTACGTCGGGTAAATAAATCGACCGCTTCGCAGAGGTCACAAACAAGGGTTTCAGATCGCCACGCTTGATGAACTCTCGTTGCGCAGAAATCGTGCCAAAGTATCCAATTAAATTTCCACCCAACACATCGGTGACCGCAGCCATCGCACCTTTATAGGGAATGTGATTGAGCTGTACCTGCGTGCGATCTGCAATCAGCTCCATCAACAGATTGTGGATCGTGCCGATACCAGACGAGCCATATGTAAATTGTCCTGGATTTTTTTTCGCATACGCAATCATGTCTTGCGAATTATTGATGCCCAACTTGGGCGTCACGGCAAAGACATTGTCTGCGACGCCCAGCAAGACGATATTTTTCATATCCTTCTTAAAATCAAACGGAAGGTTTGTATAAATCCAAGGGTTAATGGCGGTAGTAATGGTTGTTAAATAGAGGCTGTAGCCATCCGGCGCGGCTTTCGCCACGGCATTGGTCCCAATAATCGTATTGGCACCCGCTTTATTTTCGATCACCACCGGTACTTTAAGGCGCTCGCTTAAACCGCGCCCAACCTCGCGCGCCAAGAAATCAGTTGACGCGCCCGCCGCTACGCCCAGTACGATCTTGATCGGTTTATTGGGATAGATGTCTTGCGCTTGTACCGCGCCGCAGTATAAAAGCGTATTGCAAAGCAACAGCCCCGCTGCAATGATGGTTTTGAACATCGCCGTATCTCCTCTTTATTTTTGTATCCGCACTGCCCTATGCCAAAATACTGAAAGTACTTTACATTGAATAACGGGGCGCCGTCCGCCCACTATAACAAGTCAACCGAGAGACATCACCATGCCCTTTTACGAAAAAGGTAGTACCAAGATCCACTACAGAGAAACCGGCTCAGGCTTTCCGATGCTGATCTTACCGGGCGGCGGCCTGAACGCCACCACGGCGTTTTGCTCGACAACCTCGCCCTTTGATCCAATGGAAGAGTTTCGCGATACCTATCGCTGCATCATCGCTGACTCTCGCCATGCAAACAGAGGCTATTCAACAGGCCCACTCGAGGTTGATCGCCCTTGGGACGCGTACGCCGATGACCAGCTTGGTTTGATGGATCATTTAGGGATCGACAAATTCTTAGTGATGGGCTTTTGTATTGGCGGCCCCTACATTTGGAATCTGCTCAAAAGAGCGCCGGGGCGTGTTGTCGCGGCCATCCATGCACAGCCCAGTGGCTTTCGCCCTGAAATGCCCGAACTATTTCGCAGCGGCAACATGAAAGAATGGGCGCCAACCCTTTGTGCACAGCGCCCTGGTGTCACCCTGGAAATGGCACACGCGTTTTTAACCAACATGTATACCAACAGAAGCGATTTCGTCTTTACGGTCGATCGCGATTTTGTGCGTAAGTGCAGTACGCCAACATTGGTGTTACCTGACGACAGCGTGCACCATCCTTACGCCGTTGCCAAAGAGGTCGTTGATCTTTGTCCGGGTGCAGAGGTCAGCATTTACCCCTGGAAGCAACCGACTAGCCTAGTACCACAGGCCGTTGCACACATTCGTACGTTCTTGGCCAAGCACGCGCCTAAATAGTCCCTGCTTGAGGCCTCTAAGCCTCTAGCAAGTGGCAGCTGACCATTCGGCCTGAACCCAGCACTGTTTGCACGGGTTCAGCCGTTTTGCAGCGCTCAAGCGCGACTGGGCAGCGCGTATGAAAGTGACAACCGCTCGGGCGCTTGATTGGGCTCGGGACGTCACCCTGCAATACCGTACGCTGCGTTTTTTTCTGCGGATCGGGCACAGGAACCGCAGACAGCAACGCTTTGGTATAAGGGTGCTGAGGATCCGAAAACAATTCGCGGCGCTCAGCGAGCTCGACGATTTTTCCAAGATACATCACAGCAACGCGATGTGTCATGTGCTCGACAATCGCCAAGTCATGGCTAATAAATAACAACGCCAAACCAAGCTCTTGCTGTAGGTCTTGCAGCAAATTAACGATCTGCGCCTTCACAGATACATCAAGTGCTGAAACAGCTTCGTCGCAAATAATTAAATCCGGCTCAGCCGCCAAGGCTCGTGCGATACAAATGCGCTGGCGCTGCCCACCTGAAAACTCATGCGGCCAGCGTCCGCCGGCATCTTTACCCAGTCTGACTTTTTCTAATAACTGCGCAACGCGCGAGTCAACCTCGGCCTCAGAGTGCGCGAGCCCAAAGTTACGAATCGGCTCGGCAATGATGTCTCGCACCCGCATTCTGGGATTCAAGCTAGAAAAGGGGTCTTGAAAAATAACCTGTATGCGCTTGCGTAATGGCCTCAAGGTACTCGCACTGAGCGAATCAATTCTTACGCCATCAAGCCAAACTTCGCCGGCCGTCAAATCAAAGAGGCGCAAAATCGAACGACCCACCGTTGATTTGCCGCAACCTGACTCACCGACTAAGGCAAGGGTTTCACCTTTACGGATTGAAAACGAAACATCGTCGACCGCATGCACCTGACCAGTCACTCTGCTAAATAATCCGGTTTTAATCGGAAAAAATTTCTGCAGATGGCGAACCTCAAGTAACACGGGGTTTTCGTTTTGGGGCATAGCTTCTGTTTGTGAGATCTTAGTCATTTGCAAACGCCAGTTCACCCGCAAAGTGACAGGCCACCAAGTGCCCTTGACCTTTATTCTGCATCGCAGGTGCGATTTCATAACAGGGCTCTTTTGCCAGAGGGCAACGCGAAGCAAACACACAGCCTTTTATCTTTTGCTTCAAACTTGGGACCAAGCCCGGAATTTCTTTTAGGCGCGACGTATGCCCCTGCAGCGATGCCCCTAACTTAGGGACAGCGCCCAACAAGCCTTGTGTGTAGGGGTGCAAGGGATGCGCAAATAATTCACCGACCGGCGCCTCTTCAACTTTACGTCCGGCATACATCACCATCACGCGCTCAGCAACCTCGGCGACGACACCCAGATCATGAGTAATCAACACAATCGCTGCACCGATTTTATTTTTAAGATCCGCCATCAAATCTAGAATCTGCGCCTGAATCGTGACATCCAACGCTGTGGTCGGTTCATCAGCAATCAACAGCCTTGGATTGCACGCCAACGCCATTGCAATCATTACGCGCTGACGCATACCGCCCGACAACTGATGCGGATACTCATTTAAGCGGCGTGGTGCCTCAGAAATTCCAACAAGCTCCAACATTTCAGTCGCGCGCGCATTGGCTTGCTCGCCACTAATCGCTTGATGCAACAGTAAGGTTTCACGCAACTGTCGCCCGATCGTCAGCACGGGATTCAAACTAGTCATCGGCTCTTGAAAAATCATCGAAATCGCGTTGCCACGAATCGCACGCATTTGTTTTTCAGAAAGCGTCAACAAATCCTGATCCATAAAGCGAATTGAACCCGCGATTTTTCCGGGTGGTTCAGAGATCAGCCGCAAAATTGACATCGCGGTGACTGACTTGCCGCAACCTGACTCGCCCACGATGGCGAGTGTCTCACCTTCGTTAACTGAGAAACTAACACCATCGACAGCACGATTCACACCATCAGGGGTGCGAAAGTGGGTTTGCAAATTTTCGACTTCAAGCAAGGCCAAAAGAATTCTCCAGTTAAGCTGACTTAGATTTACGCGGGTCTAGCACATCGCGAAATCCATCACCTAACAAATTCACTGCTAACACCGTGAGTGATAAAAACACGGCCGGAAAGAAAATAATATATGGCTTGATCTGAAACAGCGTACGACCGTCAGCCATGATGTTGCCCCATGAGGGAATGATGGGCGGCACACCAGCACCGATAAACGACAAGATCGATTCGGTGATCATGGCAGAAGCGCAAATGTAAGTGGCTTGCACTGTCAAAGGCGCGAGCGTATTGGGCAAAATGTGACGCCAGATCAACATCGGCGTGCGACAACCACAAGAGATCGCTGCATCAACATAGGGTTGCTCACGCAGGGTCAGCACCACGCCACGCACCAAGCGCGATACCCGTGGGATCTCGGCAATGGTGATCGCGATGATCACGTTCTCGACGCTTGCACGTGTCAGCGCCATCAGCGCGATCGCCAACAAAATCGGCGGGATCGACATCAGGCCATCCATGATGCGCATGATGATTGAGTCGGCACGGCGAAGGGTGCCAGAGACCAATCCGATCAACAAACCGCTGGCAGACGCTAACAAGGCCACCGAAAAGCCAACCGTCAACGACACCCTGGCGCCGTACAACACACGCGAATAGATATCACGACCAAACGCATCGGTGCCAAACCAGTATTCCCAAGATGGTTCGCGATTACGCTTAATCGGTTCGAGCGCGGTCGGATCGACGGTACCTAGCCACGGCGCTGCGACTGCCAAGAACAACATAGAAAGCAGCAAGGCCAGG
>CAIYCP010000730.1 GCA_903924715.1 uncultured beta proteobacterium | reverse complement strand
GGCGTCTGCGATGGGCAATACCGCACGTTAACTCCCTGATGACAGCTCAATCGCCACAGTAGTCGGTTATTCTCCACCCTCATCTCTTTTTGGCAAGATCCTATGCAAACCGAAAGCTTTATCCCCGGTAAAGACGTCTCACTCGAATCCACCATTGCCACCATGCAGGCAAAGCTTGCCGCTCGCGGCTTTAGGCTCGATGAATCTTCATGGCTCAACCCGGTTGAAGCGATTTGGTCGGTGCATGTCAAAGACCAAGACTGCCCCATGCTGTTTGCTAATGGCAAAGGTGCCACCATGCTTGCCGCCCGAGCCAGTGCCTTAGGTGAGTTTTTTGAGCGCCTGGGTACACATTACTTTTGGACCCACTTTCATCTGGGTGAAACCCGCGCCAACAAGAGCTTTGTGCACTACCCGCAAGAGCGCTGGTTTACCCTGACCGAAGACGGCACCTGGCCTGCAGAGCTACTCAATCCAACCTTACAGGCGTTTTATAACCCCGACAGCGATATCGATAGCGAAGTGCTGGTCGATTTAAATTCAGGCAATGTCGATCGCGGGATTTGCGCCCTGCCTTATACGCGCTTAAGCGATGGTGCCCTCACTTGGTTTCCAGTCAATATCATCGGCAACCTCTACGTTAGTAATGGCATGGCCGCAGGCAATACCCCAAACGAAGCGCGCGCTCAGGCCTTGTCTGAAATTTTTGAACGTCAGATTAAGTACCGAATTATCAGTGAAGGCCTGTGCCTGCCTGAAGTCCCTGAAGAAGTCATTGCACGCTACCCCGGCATCCAGGCTGGCATCAAAGGGCTGCGCGACGCTGGCTTTGGCATCTTGGTCAAAGACGCCTCGCTGGGCGGCAAATATCCCGTCATGAACGTCACCTTGATTCACCCAAAAGACCAAGGCGTATTCGCAAGCTTCGGCGCACACCCGCGTTTTGAAATTGCACTTGAACGTGCGCTGACTGAGTTACTACAAGGCCGTGCGCTAGAGGCGTTAGAAAATTTTCCTGAACCCGGTTTTGATATGGATGAGATCACCGCCGTGGCCAACCTTGAAATTCATTTTGTGGATTCAAGCGGCGTCATTTCATGGGATTTTATGGGCGATGAGCCCGATTACGATTTTGTCGACTGGAACTTCAGCACCACCACCGAGCAAGACTATCAATGGTTATGCGGCGCCGTACACGCAGAAGGGTTCGAGCTTTATATTTCGGATTTTTCTGAGCAAGGTGCCTACGCTTGCCGCATTTTGGTGCCGGGCATGTCAGAGATCTACCCCGTGGGCGATCTTGACTGGGAGAACAACAGCATCGGCAATCAAATTCGCCCGCAGTTAGTCAGACTGCACGACTTAACAGATGATGAGTGCACCGAACTCTTAGCAGATTTACAAACCTTGAACTTAAACGATGAGCGACCTTTATGGGAGATCTTAGGCTTAGCGACACCCAATGGATCCACTTGGAAAGAACTACGCATTGGTGAATTAAAAACTTTGTTAGCGCTTGCGGTGAACGACATCGACGCCGCGCTTGAAGGTTGCGACTGGATTCATCACTACAAGCAAATGAACCCTGCCCGCCGCCTCGTGTATCGCT
>CAIYCP010000729.1 GCA_903924715.1 uncultured beta proteobacterium | reverse complement strand
GATCTCCCAGCAGCGCAGACACTTCTGTACCGGCCAGGGTGTAGCGGTAAATGTTATCAACGAAGAACAGAATGTCACGGCCTTCATCGCGGAATTTCTCGGCCATTGTCAGGCCGGTCAGTGCTACGCGCAGACGGTTGCCTGGGGGTTCGTTCATCTGACCGAACACCATCGCAACCTTATCAAGAACGTTTGACTCTTCCATCTCGTGATAGAAGTCGTTACCTTCACGAGTACGCTCGCCCACGCCAGCAAACACAGACAAACCACTGTGCTGCTTAGCGATGTTGTTGATGAGTTCCATCATGTTCACAGTCTTGCCCACACCGGCGCCACCAAATAGACCGACCTTACCGCCTTTCGCAAAGGGGCAAACCAAGTCAATCACTTTGATACCGGTTTCAAGCAATTCAACCGACGGTGATAACTCATCAAACTTTGGTGCATTTTGATGAATAGAACGCAATTCTTTACTATCGATTGGACCTGCGTCATCGATCGGACGACCGAGCACGTCCATAATGCGACCCAGAGTACCCACACCAACAGGCACCGAGATTGGCGCGCCAGTTTTAGCGACGGCCATTCCGCGACGCAAGCCGTCACTTGGTCCGAGCGCAATGGTACGGACGACGCCGTCACCGAGCTGCTGCTGAACCTCAAAAGTCAAGCCTTTTTCAGCAAATGCTGATGACTCATCTGTCAGGCGAAGTGCCTCATAGATGTTGGGCATGTGATCGCGGGGGAACTGAATATCCACCACTGCGCCGATGCACTGAACGATGGTTCCGTTGTTCATGTTTGATCCTTACTTGATAAATTCTGATGAGATACCGGGAAGCAATCTAAACCTCTAGACGGCCGCGGCGCCCCCCACGATTTCTGAAATTTCTTTGGTAATGGCAGCCTGACGAGTCTTGTTAAAGACAAGTTGCAAGTCACCAATCACCTTCTTCGCATTGTCCGAGGCGGCTTTCATCGCCACCATACGGGCAGATTGCTCAGAGGCCATACTTTCTGCGACACCTTGATACACAAGACCCTCAACGTAGCGTTGCAGCAGCTCGTCAATGACGGTTTGAGTATCGGGTTCGTAGATGTAATCCCAGCCATGGTCTGCCGTGGTGCTTTCGCTAGTCACAGCGGCAGAAGCCGAAGCCAAGTTATAGGGGTCAGCAAGCTTGCCGGGTAGTGGCAGCAAACGAGTAAACGTGGGCTCTTGCTTCATCGTATTCAGGAAGCGATTTGTTGCGATATACACCGCATCAATGCGTCCTGCCAAGAAGTCGTCAAGCTGCACTTTCATTGCGCCGATCAGACGGTCGAGCTCAGGCTTATCACCTAAGCCAATTGCTTGAGAAACAATATCTGCACGCATCCGAGTTAACACACCCAAACTTTTGTTACCGAACGCCGTAAATTGTGTACGAATATTTTTGTCAGTGAACTCGCGCGTGCGTGACAACACCAAACGCATGATGTTGGTATTCAAACCACCGCAAAGACCTTTGTCCGTTGACACCACGACAATACCGATCGCCTTGATCTCGCTACGCTCGATCAAGTACGGGTGCGTGTAGTCAGGATTGGCCTGCATCAAACGCGCGGCCATATCGTGGACTTTAGTCGCATAGGGACGGCCCGCACGCATCCGCTCTTGCGCTTTGCGCATTTTGGAGGCGGCCACCATCTCCATGGCCTTAGTGATCTTGCGCGTGTTTTGCACGCTCTTGATCTTATTACGAATCTCTTTAATTCCTGCCATTTCGCTTCCTGTGTCAGACCTGGGTTTCAGGTATCAGACCATCTGCTTAGCGCGACCCTGAACAACCAGTGTTCAGGGAAACGCGATAGCGGGTTCGTTAAAACGTACCGTGCTTTTTAAACTCAACCAACGCAGCCACCAACTCAGCTTCGTCGTCTTTTGACAACTCTTTTGAGCTTTCGATGCGCTCGACCATCGCTGCATTTTTGTTTTTGAGGTGATCTTTAAGACCTTTCTCAAAAGACAACACGCTAGAGACTTCGACGTCATCGAGGTAACCGTTATTTGCTGCAAACAGAATCACACCTAACTCCCAGACCTGCAAAGGCTGGTACTGAGGCTGTTTCAATAGTTCAACCACGCGCTTTCCGCGCTCGAGCTGACGGCGCGTTGCGTCGTCAAGATCAGAAGCAAACTGTGCAAACGCAGCCAACTCGCGATACTGGGCCAGGTCGGTACGAATACCACCCGAGAGCTTTTTAATGATCTTGGTTTGTGCAGCACCGCCCACGCGAGAAACCGAAATACCTGCATTAATTGCCGGACGCACACCTGCGTTAAACAAATCGGTTTCAAGAAAGATCTGGCCGTCAGTAATCGAGATCACATTCGTTGGTACGAAAGCCGACACGTCGCCCGCTTGCGTTTCAATAATCGGCAACGCAGTTAACGAACCGGTTTTACCTTTTACTGCACCTTTGGTGAACTTCTCGACGTAATTTTCGTTTACACGCGCAGCACGCTCGAGCAAGCGTGAGTGG
>CAIYCP010000728.1 GCA_903924715.1 uncultured beta proteobacterium | reverse complement strand
TTTGCGCGACCAGGCCGCATCGGTAATCAATGCACGCCCGATCCCCACCAGCTCTGCTTCACCCTGTTCAACGATGGCATCTGCTTGCGCAGGGTCATTAATCCGGCCCAGCGCCATCACCGGCACCTTGCCCACTGAAGCCTTCAAGGCGTTTAGCGTTTCGGCGTACGGGTTACGTTCTTTGTGACCATCGGGGATATGCAACTCAAGCGTTCTGGCATGTGCGCCCTGCGCAAAGCACACATAATCGATCAACCCTGTTTGCGTCACGCAGGTGGCAATCTTGGCAGCCGCAGCATGATCAATGCTGCCCTCAATGCCGTCATTGCTCGGTAGCTTGATTCCTACAATAAAATCTGTGCCGCAGCGCTCGCGCACCAGCTTGAGCAGCTCAAGCACCAAGCGCATCCGATTTTCAAACACACCGCCATAGGCATCGGTGCGTGTATTCGAATAGGCCGACATAAACTGATGAAACAAGTGCCCGTGTCCCGCCGAAATCTCAACACCACTAAAGCCACAACGCTTCACGCGCGCGGCCGACTCAACAAAATGGCCTAACAAGGTCGAGATTTCGTCTAACGACAACACATGCGGCATCGTCCAACTAATGTCATCGGGCAAGGCCGAGGCACCAATCGCTTCATAATTACGACCGGGCGCATGACGCCCACGCCCCGCATCTTGAATTTGGGCGATCAACCTGCAATCTTCGGCTTCAACCGCTTTTGCCCAGCGCGTCAGGCTTTCTTCTGCGTGCGCATTCCAGGCCCGCACGCGGGTTGCAACTTTTTGATGGGGTGCAACCGCCAAGGGTTCCGTGATCAGCATCGCAGCACCGCCACGGGCGCGATTCAAATGGTACTGAATCAACCGATCGGTCGCCCGCCCGTCCGCACCGGTCACAGTCGTCATCGACGGATGCACGATGCGGTTGCGCAAACGCCTGCCCGCTAATTCGATCGAAGAAAATAAACTGGCGTACGGGGTCATTGCTGTCTCAATGGCTGTGTCGGTGTTGCGTGCGACATATTGTTTTAATCATTCGCGTTACTTTAAACCAGTGTAGGGCAAATTTCAGCCAAGGCTTGGCTTCTAGCCGCTCGATCGCTTGACACAAAGCCTGCCCAGCATTACGTTGGCACCAAACTAAAACTTTATTCTGGAGACCCCCCATGAGCCAAGCGCAACCTGTCCGTTTTCCGATTTTGACCCCCGAAGAAATGAGCCCTCGCCAAAAAGAGGTCGCTGCCGCGATCGCCGATGGCCCCCGTGGCGGCATTCGTGGCCCTTTTCTGGCCTTGATTCACAATCCAGAACTCGCCAATTGCGTGCAACAGTTAGGCGAACACCTGCGCTTTGGCAATAAGCTCAGCCTTGCACAAATTGAGCTGGTTGTCTTAACCGTTGCCCGTCACTGGAACTGCCAATACGAATGGTTTGCACACGAGCGCGTTGCGCGCACTAAAACCGATCTGGCCGATGGCATCATCAAAGCACTTGCGCTGGGGCAAACACCGCCCAACATGACGATTGAAGAAGCCACGTTGCATGCGCTCGCCAAAGAATCGTTGGCAAACGGTGAGCCCAGCGACGCGGTCTATGATCAGGCCGCTAAACTGTTTGGGCGTGCCGGGGTGTTAGATGCCTTAGCGCTCACGGGCTACTACAGCATGATGGCGATGATCTTAAATAGCTCGAAGATCCCCTTGCCAGAGGGCACACCGATCCCGCTGCAGCCGCTCAAAAAATAGGGTTGCAAAAGGGGCTGCGGCCCCTGCCTCTGGGCTCAATGGCTGGCACGCCAAAGCAACAACCCCACCCAAACGCATCGTTCTAAGTGACTTTGCTAAGGAATGTTGTATAACGCTTGCTGATGGCGCGGCTTGGCGCGTCGAATCACAGATTTCCTCGCGTGACCATTCTTTTAAGCTTTTGCAGCCTCTTCGCCCTTTTGCTCGCGGCCTATGCCCTCGGGCATTATTTTTGTGGGCTTGTTTTTTTGACCTCTCGTGTCGGCAAGCGCGACTTTGCGCGAAGCGGGCTAGACGCGATCTCAGTGCTTGTACCCGCGCGCCACGAGGGTGCCCTTGCCCTCACGGCCCTTGAGTCGCTGTTTGCACAAGATCATGCAGGCCCGGTCGATATTTATCTACTCATCAAAGACGGCAACGACACCTCACTCGCTTTTTTGCATCAACTCTTTTTGCAACGCCAAGAGCACGTCGCAGTTGAACAGCTCGACGCTCTCGCCTTAACAAAAATCCACGACAGTACAAAGCGTCTTTGCAAACTCAGCACGCGTGGCAATAAAACCCTTTATTTAGCGCTTGCAGGTGTTGACCCCAAAAGCGAAAAAATCAACTGGCTTGTTCCGCAACTTGAAACGCCGTTTGTGGCCATACTCGATTGTGACCATCAAGCGCATGCGGATTGGCTACGCAGTTCACTCGTCTTGTTAGCCGAACAACCTGCAGCCCTGATTCAAGGCCGAAGACAGCCGTTGCAGGCAAAGGGCTTTTTCAG
>CAIYCP010000727.1 GCA_903924715.1 uncultured beta proteobacterium | reverse complement strand
TTTCAGTCAAGTGTTCGATCACATCCTGCCCGCCTTCAGGCATATGCGGATTAAGCTCAAACGGTTGAAAATGAATATCGACGTCAAATTCACCGTCAATGTTTTTAAGCGCCTGCTCAAGCGCACCTAAGCCCACGGCACACCAGGGGCAGGCAATGTCTGACACATAATCAATCTTGACCGTTTTTTTCATGGCAACCTTTTTTGTGTGCGCAGCGATACACTGGGCTCATTCAAAACAGAAACAGTATGTGGAGACTATACCGTATGCAACGCCGTCAATTGCTGCAAGCTTCAGCCTTCGCGAGTCTTGGGGCGGTGATCCCTTCGGCACGCGCCGCAGGCCAGCCCTCGCCGATTAGCCCAGAAATGCTGACCCTCAGCGCCTATATGAGCGAAGCGGCAACCCGTGGTTTGCCCGAGGCCGCGGCCGAGCAGGCCAAGTTTCATATTCTGGATACTCTGGCAGCGATCATCTCAGGCTCTAAGTTATTGCCTGGTCAGTCGGCATTTAATTACATCACTAAGCATGCGGCAAAAGGCGATCGTACGGTCATGGCCTCGACGTTGACGGCGGGGCCGGTTGACGCGGCCTTAGCCAATGGTGTGATGGGTCATGCGGATGAAACCGATGATTCGCACGGACGTTCGCGCTCGCACCCCGGCTGTGCGGTGGTGCCTGCCGCGCTCGCTGCGGGTGAAGAGTTTGATATCGATGGCAAGCGCTTTTTGCATGCAGTCACGTTGGGCTACGACATTGGGACGCGGGTGTTGATGGCCATGGGCGGACCGACCTTTAGCTACGAAAGTCATAAAAGTTCGCACAGTATTGCGGGGGTGTTTGGTGCGGCAGCGGCAGCGGCTTGTGCGGCAGGGTTAAATGCGCAACAAATGCGTTGGGTGTTGGATTACACGGCCCAACAATCTTCGGGTATCGCAGCCTGGGGGCGCGACGTGGATCATATCGAAAAGGCGTTTGTCTTCGGTGGGATGCCTGCACGAAGCGGTGTCACTTCGGCGCTGCTTGTGCATACCGGCTGGACTGGGATCGATGATATTTTTTCGGGTGCGAGTAATTTCTTCATGGCCTATGCCCCCGATGCTAAGCCTGCAATGCTGGTCGACAAGCTGGGCGAACGCTTTGAAATTTCACTGACTGATATCAAAAAATGGACAGTGGGCTCGCCGATACAAGGCCCACTTGATGCGATCGAATTGATTCGTAAAAAGCGGCCGTTTGAGCTCGGCGAAGTGAAACACGTCGCGACGCGTTTGGGGCCTGCGGCAGCCAAGGTTGTGGATAATCGTGATATTCCAGATATTTGCCTGCAACACATGGTGGCGATCATGCTGATTGATCAGACCGCCTCGTTTGCGGCGGCGCATGATGTTGCGCGGATGAAGGACCCCGAGGTGTTGCGTCAACGTGCCAAAGTTGAACTGGTGAAAGACGAAAGCTTAAGCGCCTTATTGCCAGTGCGCGTGGCCATTGTCGAGATCACGCTTCAGGATGGCACGGTGTTATCAGAGCGGGTGGAGGCGGTGCGTGGCACCCCTCGCAATCCGATGACCAAGCCCGAGGTGGTTGCCAAGAGCAGAGACTTAATAGAGCCTATCTTGGGGACAGGCAAGACCGATCAGCTGATTGACACCGTCTTTAATATCGAGGCCGTGTCAAATATTCGCGCGCTGCGCCCGCTTTTGCAAACAGGCTAGGGCACGCAAAACACATCACCAAGAACTTTCAGACTCAGGCGTTGCCGACACATGATGGATACTGAGATCGGCGCCGGCGTGTTCGTCTTCAGGGTCCATGCGCAAGCCAATCGTCATCTTGAGTAAGCCATAGACAATGACGCCGCCTGTGAGTGCAATCGCAACGCCCAAGCCTGTGCCAATCAGTTGGGCCGATAAGCTCACCCCTCCGAGCCCGCCTAAGGCTTTTTGACCAAAGATACCGGCTGCAATCCCACCCCAGACGCCACATAAGCCGTGCAACGGCCAAACGCCCAAGACGTCGTCGATCTTCCAGCGGTTCTGCTCGAACGTGAAGACAAAAACAAACAGTGCGCCCGCGATGAGGCCCACGAATAAAGCGCCTAGGGGGTGCATTAAGTCAGAGCCGGCACATACTGCAACCAGGCCTGCCAAGGGGCCGTTATAACTGAATCCCGCATCATTTTTACCGAAGAACCAGCCGGCCAAGGTGCCGCCGGCCATGGCCATGAGTGAGTTCATAGCGACGAGGCCGCTAATCTTGTCGATGGTTTGCGCGCTCATCACGTTAAAGCCAAACCAACCAACCGTCAGAATCCACGCCCCTAAGGCTAGGAAAGGCACGTTTGAAGGCGGGTGGGCAGCCATACGGCCATCTTTGCGATAGCGTCCCTGTCGGGCACCAAGCAAGATGATGGCAGGCAGTGCAATCCAGCCACCAACGGCATGCACAACGACCGAGCCAGCGAAGTCGTGAAACTCTTCACCGCTAAAACCTTTAACCCAGGCCTGAAAGCCAAACGGATGCTCGGGGTTCCAGGCAATGCCCTCAAAAAATGGGTAGACAAAACCCACCAACAAAAAGGTGGCTAATAGTTGAGGATTGAATTTTGCGCGTTCGGCGATACCGCCTGACACAATCGCTGGGATGGCCGCGGCAAAGGTGAGCAAGAAGAAAAACTTAACAAGCTCGAACCCGCTTTTGGCGGCCAGCGCTTCGGCACCCATGAAAAAGTTGCTGCCGTAGGCGATTGAATAGCCGATAAAAAAGTAGGCAATAGTTGAAACAGAAAAATCGACCAAAATCTTGACCAGTGCATTGACCTGATTTTTTTCGCGAACCGTGCCCAGCTCTAGAAATGCAAAACCAGCGTGCATTGCCAAAATCATGATTGCGCCCAAGAGGATGAATAGCGCATCGATACCTGTTTTAATATTTTCCACGTTGGCTCCGTCGGTATGCAAATCAACTACAGCAGCTGATGAATAATCGGGTGATACTGTGTACGTTTCGCTTTGCGGATAAAACCCAGCAAAATATATTTAGCAGAGCGAAAATTGAGTGCGTATCTTAACGTGACTGAGCGCAGTTTTGGTGCGTGAATAAATTTGTTTTAAAAAACAAATACTTGTAAAAGAATAGGCTAACCATTTTGGTGCATTGACACTGGTTTTAGGAGAAAAACATGGCAAAGTATGACATTGCAACGATTGAGGGCGACGGGATCGGCCCCGAGGTCTGCAGCGCCACCGTGACCGTACTCAAAGAAGCCCTTGGGTCGAATGTATTGTCTTTCAATCAGTTTCCCGGCGGGGCGGCGCATTACGTCAAAACCGGCCAGGTGCTGCCTCAAGAAACCTTTGATGCCTGCAATACGTCTCACGCGATTTTGCATGGTGCCGCGGGTTTGCCAAGCGTGACCTATCCCGATGGCACCGAAGTGGGTAATGACCTGCACTTACAGTTGCGCTTCAAGCTGGATTTGTATGCCAATGTGCGTCCGATCCGTCTGTATCAGGGCGATTTTTCGCCACTCAAAAACCGTAAGTCTGGTGATATTGATTACATCATCGTGCGCGAAAATACTGAAGGCTTGTATGCCAGCCGTGGCGCAGGGGTCTTGCTACGCGGTGAAGTTGCAACCGACACCTTGGTGCTGACCCGAAAGGGCGTGTCGCGAATTGCCAAGTTTGCCTTTGAGCTATCGCGCAAACGTCACGGGGCACCTTCGGATGGTGTGCGTCGGATGACGGTCTGCGATAAAGCAAATATTTTGCGTAGTTATGCGTTCTTTAGAGCGGTGTGTGATGAGGTGGCCTTAGAGTATCCCGACGTGGCCATTGACTATGCCTACGTCGATGCGATCACCGTGCATTTGGTCAAACGCCCCGAATTTTATGACGTGATCGTGGCTGAGAATATGTTTGGTGACATTATTTCTGATTTAGGTGCCGCCACGGTGGGTGGGATGGGCATCGCGCCTTCTGGCGAACTCGGAGACCATCACGGCTTGTTTCAAGGGGCGCACGGGTCAGCGCCTGATATCGCCGGTCAGAATATCGCGAGCCCCTTGGCAACGATTTTGTCTGGCTCTTTCATGCTGCGTTGGTTGGGTGATCGCCACCAGGATGCAAGCCTGATCAGCGCGGCAGAGCGCATTGAGCGCGCGGTTGAAGCGACTCTGGCGGGTGGCAAGGCTATTCCTCGTGATTTGGGTGGTTTGTCCTCGTGTTCTGAGGTAACTGCCGAGATTTGTCGTCAATTAAAACCGTGATGTAGGGGGTCAAAAGCTGTTTTCCTGAATAATTGTGGGTTTACCCTATAAAATAATCAACTATTCAAGTTCAGGAAAGCGCAATGAGCCAAGCAGTCAGTAAGGTGGGATATCAGCCAGAGGTCAGTTTCGGTTCGTTGCCAGTTAGAAAAATTTCCTTAAATACTGTCAAGCACGTGTGCGCGATCGGGGGCTTGGCATTCATGTTGAGTGCCACTGGCTTTGCGCAAGGCTCTGGCAGTGCGCCGCCGGCCTTGCCTGTCTCGGTGATCGAGGCCGCCTCCACGACCTTGCCCAATATTCTTGAAATTACCGCGCAGGCCGAGGGCGCAAAAGAAACTGAAGTACGGGCGCGCGTTGGCGGTATTTTGGTCAAGCGTCTGTATGAGGAAGGCAGCCCTGTTGCGGCGGGTCAGCCCTTGTTTCAGATCGATCCCGAGCCTTTTAAAAATGCGCTAGACGAGTCTCAAGCGCGCGCAAAGCAAACTGCGCGTGAGGCGGCGCGTCTAAAAGGGTTGTTCAGTCAGCAGGCGGTTAGCCGCAAAGAGTTTGACGATGCCACCTCTGCCAACGAGGTGGCTCAGGCTAATTTAAAAACCGCGCAACTCAATTTAGCCTGGGCCACGGTGGTCGCTCCTGTCTCGGGCATCTCGGGTCGAGCACAACGTTCTGAGGGCAATTTGATCACCACGGCGATTGACGGTAGTCTGTTGACCTCAATCTATCAAATCAATCCGATCTGGGTGCGCTTTGGGCTCTCGGCAAGCGACACTTCGCAACTGCCAGGTGGGCGCCTTGATCCAGCACAAAAGACTGAGGTCGAGTTGCTTCTGCCTGATGGCAAAGTGTACGACCAGCCTGGCAAATTAAATTTCTTGTCGATGTTTATCGACCCCAAGTTGGGCACCCAACAAATGCGGGCTGAGTTTTTAAACCCTACAAATCAGATTTTGCCAGGGCAGTTTTTAAAAATACGTTTGACGACAGGCCAACAAGAAAACGTCTACCTCGTGCCGCAGGCCGCGGTCATTCAAAACGAACGTGGTTTTATGGTTTGGACAGTTGGCGCCGACAACAAGGTTGTGCCAACACCTCTGCAAATGGGGACGTGGCTGGGTAAAAATTGGATTGTGCGGTCTGGCTTAAAGCCGGGTGACCGTGTGGTGGTCAATCAGATTATTAAGATTCGGCCAGGTGCCGTTGTCGCACCAACTGTGATCCCGCTTGATACGACAACCACTGCGGCCAATGCCAGAGACGGCAAATGAGCTTATCCAGTTTTTTTATCAAACGCCCGATTTTTTCATCGGTGATTTCGATCACCATTGTGATCGCAGGTTTGATGGCTGCGCGTGGTTTGCCAATCGCTCAGTACCCAGAGATCGCACCACCAACCGTCATCATTACCGCAAATTATCCGGGTGCCTCGACTGAAACCTTAACGCGAACGGTAGCCGGCCCCATCGAAGAGCAGCTCTCGGGCGTTGAGAATTTGCTGTATTTCAATTCGGCGGCACAATCCAACGGCACGCTGACGATCACAGCTACCTTTGAGGTGGGTACCAATATTGATATTGCGACAGTCAATATTAATAATCGTGTCAAGATTGCCGAGCCGCGTTTGCCCGATATTGTGCGCCAGTACGGCGTCACGGCACAAAAACGCTCAAACGATATTTTATTGGTCACTGCGCTCACGGCTCCTACTAATGAGTTTTCGTCGCTGTACCTCTCGAACTATGCTTTGATTAATGTTCTTGACGAGCTCAAACGTTTGCCAGGCGTGGGTGATGCGCAAATTCTGGGTGCCAAAGACTACTCGATGCGGATCTGGTTGCAGCCCGATCGTATGGCGCAACTAGGTGTCACGACAACCGATATCGCCAACGCGGTGTCTTCTCAAAACAAACAAAACGTTGCCGGTAAAGTTGGGCAAGAGCCTGCGCCACAAGGTCAGCAGTTGGTGTACACGGTCACGGCAAAAGGTCGCTTGGTCACCCCCGAGCAATTTGGCGATATTGTGATCCGCTCGAGTGGGCCAAGCGGGGTGCTGCGGTTAAAAGATGTCGCGCGTATCGAGCTGGATGCCGCGAATTACGATGCGTTCACCACCCTGGTCGGTAAACCTACGGCCATTGTTGCGATCTTCCTGCAATCGGGCGCCAACGCCTTGAATGTGGCTGATCGTGTACGCACAACAATGGAGGATATCAAAAAGAAGTTTCCGCCCGGTATCGACTACGTCATCCCCTTTGACACTACAAAATTTGTCGATGCTTCAATTAAAGAGGTTGTCTCAACACTCATTGAAGCGATGTTGCTTGTCGCTCTGGTGGTGTACGTATTTTTGCAAAACTGGCGCGCAACAGTGATCCCGTTGATTGCCGTGCCGGTGTCGTTGATTGGCACCTTTGCGGGTTTGTGGGTTTTTGGTTTTTCGGTCAATACCTTGACGTTGTTTGCAATGGTGCTGTCCATTGGTATTGTGGTCGACGATGCGATCGTTGTACTTGAAAACGTTGAGCGCTTGATGGCTGAGCGCCACCTGGCACCAAAAGAGGCTGCAGAAGAAGCGATGCGAGAGGTGTCGGGGGCCGTCGTAGCAATTGTCTTGGTGCTGTCCGCAGTGTTTATTCCAGTCGCATTTTTAGGCGGAATCGCAGGTAAGTTGTATCAACAGTTTGCTGTCACGGTGGCGCTATCGGTGGTGTTGTCAGGCGTGGTGGCCTTGACGCTCACGCCGGCTTTATGTGGCGTGCTGCTTAAGCCAACCCATACTGAGGCGAAGGGCTTCAGATGGTTTAACCGCGCGTTTGGTGCGTTGACTGACTACTACACCAAAATCGTCGATAAAACATTACATCATCGCATCTTGGGTGCCTCAGTCTTTGCTGCTGTGATTGTGGCCTCGATTGTGTTGTTCAGGATGGTGCCCGGAGGTTTCGTTCCGCCTGAGGATCAAGGCTATTTGGTCAGTGCGTTGGTCTTGCCCGACGGTGCGAGTTTGCAGCGCACGCAAAAAGCGGGCGAATCGTTTCAAGAAAAAGTTGTTCAAGAGCCTAGCGTGGCACGTGTGTTTGTAATCGCGG
Organism: uncultured beta proteobacterium; assembly: GCA_903924715.1. GTDB lineage: Bacteria > Pseudomonadota > Gammaproteobacteria > Burkholderiales > Burkholderiaceae_B > Zwartia. Next base: position 988 of record CAIYCP010000727.1, on the reverse strand, counting down.
GCAATGACATCATTGGAGGTGGCTTAAAGACAAACGCCGGCACCATTTTTATTCCTCTTAAAGATTGGGATCAACGCAAAGAAAGCGCTGAACAACTCGCCAAAAAATTCACGGGCTTAGGCATGGGTATGCCCGATGGGATGGCGTTGGTGTTTAATCCGCCACCGATTCGAGGCTTGGGTTCGGCGGGTGGTTTTGAGTTTTACGTGCAGTCTAAAGTGCAGCCTTCGCCTGCGCAACTGGCAGAAGTGATCGGTGGTTTTACCGAGGCCTTAAGAAAGCAACCCAAGCTTACGGGCATCAATACCTTTTTTAGACCGACTGCACCGCAGTTATATGTCGAAGTCGATGAAGCGAAGGCGTTGTCCTTAGGGATCCCGATCTCTGATGTTTATCTGAGCCTGCAAGCAACGATGGGCACTTTGTATGTCAATGACTTTAATTTAAGCGGCCGTACCTATCGCGTTCAGTTGCAAGCCGATGCTCAATATCGTGCCCAACCGACCGACCTAGGCCAGATCTATGTGCGAGCGGATAACGGCAGCATGGTGCCAGTTTCAGCGTTGATTCAAGTCACTCAAATTGTTGGGCCCGAGCAGCTCGAACGTTTTAACGGCTTTTTGGCAGCGAAGGTGCTGGGTAATGCAATCCCTGGCGTGAGTTCCGGTGAGGCGATTCAGGTGGTGCAAGAGGTAGCGAATGCGTCATTACCACCGGGCTATGAGTTGGCCTGGGCTGGTCAAGCATATCAGCAGATTCGCACGGGTACCACTTCTGCGGTGGCTTTTTTCTTTGGTATCTTGATGGTGTTTTTGATCTTGGCGGCGCAGTATGAGCGTTGGTCGTTGCCGCTCGCAGTGCTGCTTGCTGTTCCGTTTGCTTTTTTCGGGGCCTTGTTAGCCGTGTTGGTACGTGGCATGCCCAATGATATTTATTTTCAGATCGGGTTGGTCGTGCTCGTGGGGTTATCTGCAAAGAATGCCATTTT
>CAIYCP010000726.1 GCA_903924715.1 uncultured beta proteobacterium | reverse complement strand
TGGCTTCAAAGCCGGGCAAAATCGCTTCACTCAAGGTGGGAAGCTCGGGTAAGCCCGAGAACCGGGCCGGCGTGGTCACCCCCAACGCACGTAACCGCCCAGCCTGAATCAACGACAGCACTGAGGGTGCTGTTGCAAAGCTAAAGTGCACGTGACCCGCTACTAAGCCACCAACCGCTAAACCACCACCTTTGTAGGGCACATGGGTGATCTCTGCACCTGCCATCTGCGCGAACAGTTCACCCGCCATAAATGCACCCGACCCCCGACCAGAAGTGCTGTAATTCAACTCGCCCGGCTTGGCTTTCACCAAGGCCAAAAACTCTTTGGCCGTTTGAGCAGGCACAGAGGGGTGCACCACCAAGATATTTGTCACCACAACACCTTTGGTGATATGCGAAAAATCTTCGACTGGGTCATACGGCATGGCTTTCATGAGGCTAGGCGCCAAACCGTGCGTCGCCACGGTGCCAAGCAAAATCGTATAGCCGTCAGGTGCAGCACGGGCCACTTGCTCAGAACCCAACAAGCCTCCAGCCCCCGCCCTGTTGTCGATCACAACAGACTGACCCAGCCCCTCAGACAAGCGTTTGGCAATCAAACGCGCCAAGACATCCGTGCCACCACCTGGGGCGGCAGGCACCACTAATTTGATGGGGCGATTGGGATACGTCGTCGCTTGAACCTGAGCTTGGGCGTTGCCCAGACCGAGCATGAGCAACCCGAAAAGCAATCCGCACCGCAGCCCAGGGCTCATCGACGTTTGACTTGCAACCTTGTCAGACTTTGCCGATGCGTACAGCGGCATCAATCAACTGACGCGCAATACTGACTGGATCAGGCACCAGCGGCAACGCATCACGCGCAAACCAACCCGCGTCTTCGATTTCAGTTGGATCAGGTGTGATTTCGCCACCCGCATAATCGGCGAAGTAAGCCACCATCAATGAATTTGGAAAGGGCCAGGACTGGCTCGTGAAGTAGCGCAAGTTTTTGATCTCTAGGCCCACTTCTTCACGTACTTCACGCACCGCGCACTGCTCGAGGGTTTCGCCTGGCTCAACAAAGCCGGCCAACGCGCTAAACATACCGGGTTTGAAGTGTGGGCTACGTGCCAACAGCAAATCATTACCACGCTCGATCAACACCATCACGGCAGGTGAAATTCTAGGATAAACCGATAAACGACAGGCCGGGCAATCCATGGAAAATTCAGTCTTTTTGGCAATCGTGGGGGTGCCACAGTGACCACAGAAACGATGATTTTTTTGCCAGTCAATCAATTGTGTCGCGCGCCCGGCTAAGGCAAACAGTTCGGCACCGGCCAAGGCATGCAAGCTACGTACCGGACGCAACTCACCCTCAAGATGAGCCGGAATCTGACTGACCTCAATCGTGCGACAGGGAATGCCCTGCCAATGACCCACAAACAGAGCGTTTTCGGGGTTACCAAAGTCTGCGGCATAACCCCTTGGAAACACATGGCCGTCGCTCATGTCTTTCGCGGTCAACATTTGGTTGTCGCAACGAATTAGCCAGTAGCTCAACTCACTCATAGGGATCCCTGAAAATTAGTTAGTCTTTTTATTATGGTGCGTTGCCGTAATTGTATGCCTTTGGCGAAAGGGTTCAAAACCGCCTCGATTACAGGCCGAGCCAGCCGTAGTCGGTTATTCTCCACCCTCACCACTTCTTGGCAATACCCCCATGCAAACCGAAAGCTTCATCCCCGGCAAAGACGTCTCGCTCGAGTCCACCATTCGCACGATGCAGGCCAAACTTGCGGCGCGCGGCTTTCGACTGGACGAATCGTCGTGGCTCAACCCCGTTGAAGCGATCTGGTCTGTTCATGTCAAAGATCAAGACTGCCCGATGCTCTTTGCCAACGGCAAAGGTGCCACGATGCTTGCCGCACGCGCCAGCGCCTTAGGTGAATTTTTTGAACGCTTGGGCACCCATTATTTTTGGACACACTTTCATTTAGGCGAAACCCGTGCGAACAGAAGCTTCGTGCACTATCCACAAGAGCGCTGGTTTGCCCTCACCGAAGACGGCACCTGGCCCGCCGAGCTGCTCAATCCAACCTTACAGGCGTTTTATAACCCTGAGAGCGATATCGATAGCGACGTGCTCGTTGATCTCAATTCAGGGAACGTCGACCGGGGCATCTGCGCCCTGCCCTACACGCGTCTGAGCGATGGTGCCTTGACCTGGTTTCCGGTCAACATCATCGGCAACCTGTATGTCAGCAATGGCATGGCGGCCGGCAACACGCCAAACGAAGCGCGCGCGCAGGCCTTATCAGAAATCTTTGAGCGTCATATCAAGTACCGCATTATTAGTGAAGGGCTGTGCCTGCCCGAAGTCCCTGATGACGTGATCGCGCGTTACCCCGGCATTGAAGCCGGCATCAAAGGGCTGCGCGACGCCGGCTTTGGCATCTTGGTAAAAGATGCCTCGTTAGGCGGCAAATATCCCGTCATGAATGTCACGTTAATACATCCAAAAGACCAAGGCGTATTCGCAAGCTTCGGTGCGCACCCACGTTTTGAAATTGCGCTTGAACGCGCACTGACTGAATTGCTACAAGGCCGTGCACTCGATGCGCTCGAGAATTTTCCTGAGCCCGGCTTTGACATGGATGAAATCACCGCAGTCGCTAACCTTGAAATTCATTTCGTAGATTCAAGCGGCGTGATTTCTTGGGATTTTATGGGCGACAAACCTGATTACGATTTTATCGACTGGAACTTCAGCACCACCACTGAGCAAGACTATCAGTGGTTATGCGACGCCGTGCACGCAGAAGGGTTCGAGCTTTACATTTCAGACTTTGCTGAGCAAGGCGCCTACGCTTGCCGCATCTTGGTGCCCGGCATGTCAGAGATCTACCCCGTGGGAGATCTTGACTGGGAGAACAACAGCATTGGCAATCAAATTCGCCCACAGTTGGTTAGGCTGCATGATTTGACTGATGAAGAGTGCACTGAATTGCTAGCAGACCTACAGACGTTGAACCTAAACGATGAGCGCCCGTTGTGGGAGATCTTGGGCTTGGCGACGCCAAATGGCTCAACCTGGAAAGAACTACGTATTGGTGAATTAAAAACATTGTTGGCGCTTGCGATCAACGACATCGATGCTGCGCTTGAAGGTTGCGACTGGATTCATCATTACAAACAAATGAACCCAGCGCGCCGTTTGGTCTATCGCTGTGTTGAAACCCTATTAAATTTTGAAGAGGCCGATCCCTACCTGCACTCTTTAGGCCTAATGTTTGGTCACGAAACCCTGTGCCAGGCACGCGCGTTGGTTTCGGGTGAAGAGCGCTTTTTTGGTTTAGATACTTTAGGCACTGATATGCAAGGCAGCCCCATGCATACGACTCTGCTGGCCGCCTACGATAAGTTGTTTGCGCCAGCAGCCTAAGAGCCAGCGGGTGGCAAGCGACCACCCGCGCGCAGAGGCGTCAAAATGCCTTTGAGGCCGTTATGGTCAATTTCTTGCATCAACTGCAACAAGCGCCCAATCTCGCCCTCAGGAAACCCTTCGCGCGCAAACCAATTCAGATAATTGCCTGGCAAGTCGACTAAAAGCTTGCCCTGGTGTTTGCCAAAGGGCATCTTCCACGTCACTAATTTTTCTAGGTCCTGGGGCTGCATGTTGTGCTCAAACGCCTCGAATACTCAATATTGCATTATGCTTGAGCGATTCTGATTTTTGGATAGTTTCATGACTAAAGCCACACTTCACCTCTCGATCCCAGTCAGCGATATCGCTGCCTCAGTCACGTTCTATCAAGACCTGTTAGGTTGCCGGGTCACGCGCGTGATCGCTGATCGTGCTGATATTGATTTTTATGGTCATCACTTGGTCGCACAGCTATCGCCTCTTGAGGCCTCGCACAAATCGGTCAACATCGGAAAGAATCCCTATCCCCTCAGGCACTTTGGTGTCATTGTGCAAAGCGCCGTGTATCAAAAAATGCTGACGGCCTTGCGCGCTGCAAATACGCCTTTCGCCATGGAGCCCGATCATATCTTTATCGGCACACCGCGCGAACAACATGTATTTTTAGTCTTGGATCCCTCGGGCAATGCCGTTGAAGTCAAAGGTATGGTCAAACCCGAGCAAGTGTTTTCTGAAGCTTAAGCGTATTTTTTAAATCATTCATTAACAGAGAATCTCATGAACACAATCTCGACATGTTTTAAAAAATCACTTGCACTGGGTTTGGCACTCTTTGGTCTTGCCGTCCTCCCTCAGCAAGCGACCGCACAATATCCAAATAAACCCATCAAGATGATCATCGGCTATACCGCTGGCGGCGCAGCCGACAAGCTGATTCGCCCTATCGCAGAGCGCGTATCAAAGATTATTGGACAGCCCTTCATTATGGAATACCGGCCGGGCGCAGGTGCTGCGATTGCGCTAGACATCGCAGCTAAGGCTGACCCCGATGGCTATACCTTGCACATCACCGACTCGGGGCCCATGGTGATTTTGCCCAATATGCGCAAGCTCGCCTACGACCCCCTGAAAGACTTCACGTCTGTAGCAATGATCGCGGGCGGAGGCACCGTGATTGTGGTGCGCCCAGATTCGGCTGCTAAAGATATTCAATCGCTGATCGCCCTGGCCAAAAAAGACCCTGCAAAATGGAGCTACGGCACCTCGGGGATTGGCGGCGTCGGGCATTTGGCCGGCGAGCAACTGAATAAACTTGAGAATCTAAATATCACCCATGTACCCTACAAAGGCGGCAATCCAGCTGTGGTTGAAGTGCTAGGCGGACACGTACCATTTTTATTCTCGTCACTGGGTTCAGCCGCGACACAAATCGAAGCTGGCGCACTCAAGCCGTTAGCCGTCACATCACTTAAACGCAGTGTCATGCTACCCAACGTGCCCACTCTGGACGAGTCTGGCTACAAAGGCTTTGATGCCGCGATCTGGTTTAGCATTGTTGGCCCCAAAGGCCTGCCCGCCGAGGTAATGGCCAAGATCGTTCCTGCTTTTAACGAAGTGATGAAGGATCCGGCAATTATTAAAGGCATTCAAGTTGATGGCTATGACATGATGCCAATGACGCCGGCACAGATGGATGAGCTCGTCAAAAAGGATCTAGCTAAGTGGGGCAGGATTATTAAAGAGGCGAATGTTCGCGACGAATAAGACTTGTTTGCGGAGCAACTAGGCACGAGCGTTAATGATCGAGCACTGCCTCGTCACGCGATGCTGTGCAATGTCGACCAATCTATAAAATAAATATCAAGAAGGAGCAGACATGCGGATTAAAGGAAAGGTTGCAGTGATCACAGGCGCGGGAACCGGAATTGGCGCAGCGTCTGCCAGATTATTTGCAAACGAAGGCGGCAAGGTCGTCGTTGCAGAGATCAACGAAAAAAATGGGCAGGCCGTCGTTGATGAAATTAAATCTCGCGGTCAAGACGCCCTGTTTGTTCAATGCGACGTCACCGATGACAGTTCTGTCATTGAAATGGTTCAAAAAACGGTGGCTCATTACGGAACCATCGATATTCTTTATAACAACGTGGGGGGATCGACGTCACACGACGGCTCAGTCACCGAGGTTGAAATTGACGAATTTTGGCGAGCGATCAAACTGGATTTGTTTGGAACCTTTCTACCGTCACGACATGTCATACCCGTCATCATTAAGGGGGGTGGCGGATCTGTGATTAACACCTCGTCGTATGTCGCCGTTGTCGGCACCGCAGGTCGCGATTGCTATACCGCGGCTAAAGGTGCGATTATCTCTTTAACACGTTCAATGGCAGTCGAATATGGCCCGCATAACATTAGAGTCAATGCGATCGCACCAGGTGCGGTCGATACCGAACGACTTAGAAATTTTTTAAAAAATAGCCCTGGCCATCCAACCTTTGATCCGCGCAATCGCCACAAACGCCCTGAGGTTTCTTCGCACTTAATGGGTTTGATTCAAGCCGACGAAATTGCGTCAACGGCCTTGTTTCTTGCTTCAGATGAATCCAAACGGATCACTGGTCATTTAATGATGGTGGATAGCGGTGCGACCGCGTGGTAGACACTGCGTAGCGTTGAAGCGCTGCCATTGAGCAGACGCAACAACCGCTACCAGAAGGTATCTAAACTCACTCACTCAAATTAAGCGTTTGTTTCGCGGTGGTAAACATCGCCCGTTGGCCAGCTAGATACTCTGCATACTCTTTGGGATCCAGCACGGCGATCTGTGCGCCCATCGAACTTAGGCTATCGCTCATTTGAGTCTGATATTTTTCACTCGCTTTTTTAGCCGCTAGGTAGATCGCGTCAACGACTTCTTTAGGGGTATCTTTGGGTGCAGAAATCCCATACAACGCACGGCTTTCAATTTTATAGCCAAGCTCTTTTAACGTTGGCACATCTGGAAACGCGATCAAACGCTTGTCGCCAAAGACCGCGAGTGCACGCAAACTGCCCGAACGTACGTGGGCTAAAGCAGGGCCAACTGCGGCAGAGGATAGTTCAACATGCCCACCAAGCAACGCCGTTACCGCTGGGCCGCTGCCCTTCTCTGGAATGTGCGTCCATTCAATCCCGGCCTCTTTCGCAAAAATCTCAGCAACTAAATGCGTGACACCCATCGCACCCGAGGTGGTGTAATTGATTTTTTTAGGATTCTTTTTAGAATAGTCGATCAGTTCTTGCATGGTTTTCCATTGCGAATTTGCCTTCACGACTAGGATGAAGCCC
>CAIYCP010000725.1 GCA_903924715.1 uncultured beta proteobacterium | reverse complement strand
TTACCAAGATTCATACGAGCCCTTCACTCAGACCTAGAGTGAGTCACTAAAAATGTCGGCACCTTTAAATCCCAATGAATCGCAGCCGCACGCATTAAAAAGGTGGCTAACGTGCAGCACAGCAGCACTTGAACTTCGTATGCAGGGTACAGGCGCAAACCAATGATCAACAACAAGCACCCAAGCGCCACCGGAATCGCGTACAACTCTGTCGACATCAAGAGCGTTTTACGACCTGCAATGACATCGCGCATGATGCCCCCACCGATCGCAGTGATGACGCCCATAATAATGAGCCCCACAGGCCAGCCAAAATTCATTTCGTACGCTTTCATCGCGCCTTGAAGACCGAACAGAGCGGCGCCTAGCCCATCGAGATAGAGCATCAGCGAAAAAACCTGAGGTTGCGTAAAGAATGTACGTCCAAAAAATGCCAAAAGACTTGAAAGGACGGCGACTTGAATAAAGACTAAGTCCACAACCCAAAAAGGCTCAACCCCAAGTATGACGTCGCGCAGGGTACCGCCACCGACCGCGGTAATGACCCCCAAGACCATCACGCCAAAAATATCAACGCCTCGTTCAGCAATTGCCAAGACTGCCGTCACCGCAAAGGCCATCGTCGCAATAATGGCCAACCAAAAAGTAATGGCATCTATTGAAAGATGCGAAGTCAATATCGTCGTAAACAATGTCAATGCCCTGAATTTTTATACCAACTTTTCACTGCAGCCACGTAGCGCGTGACACCTTCCGTGACACTTTCGGCTTGAAGCGCTCCATACGACAGACGCTGATAGTTCGCGCGCTGCGTATCGACTAAACCAAAGGTAAATCCCGGCACCGACACAACCTTATGTTGCTGCGCCATCGTCCGATTAAACGCCAAGCGATCTTCACCGGCCCGCAAGCCAGGCAATTTTAGCAATACATAGAAGGCGCCTTGCGTTCGTGGAAATTGTGCCAGGTCGCCTAAGCCCTCAAGAATTTGATAAACATTTTGACGCACTGCTGCGAGCGCATCTATTTTTGGTTGCACCCAGGCACGACCGAATTTCAATACCTCGATGGCCAATAACTGCGAGACGACCGGCGCACAAATCAAATTCGTATCTTGTACTTTATTCATCGAGTCGAGCAAATCGACCGGAAACACGACATAACCGACTCGCCAACTTGCCATGCCGTAATTCTTTGACATCGAATAGAACGAGAGCGTGTGTCGCTGCGCACCAGGCAAGGAAGCGGGTGAAAAATGCTTCACGCCGTCGTAGGTGAAGTATTCATAGGCTTCATCACTAAAGTGATAAATATTGTTTTCAGCGCACAAGGTATTGATCGCCGTTAAAGACTCTTTTGAATAGACCGCTCCGGTGGGATTGTTCGGAGAAATCGTCACAATCGCACGGGTACGCGGGGTGATCGCCGCCGCTACAGCTTGAACATTCAGGCTCCAGTCGTCATTGACGGCCACTGGCACGGGCACACAACCACACATTCGAATTGCCATTTCTTGATTGAAATAAAATGGCATTGGCAAAATAAACTCATCACCCGGATCCGACACCGCAAGGATGCAATTCATAAAAGCCATATTGCTGCCGGCCGTGACCATCACAACTGACTCTGACCCACACTGTATGTTGTTTTCGTCTGCCAGCTTTTGGGTCAAGGCATCAATCAATGCCGGATAGCCAATAATCGCCTGGTATTTATTCAGCGAAACGTCACCCATCAACCCCGGCAAAGCTGCGATTGCCTGAGCAGGTGGACCATAATTGACAACACCCTGCCCTAAAGAGATCGTGCCTGGATTATCACGCGCTAAGGCGGCAATCGCCGGCATGACCGGGGTATCGACAGCCGCCATACGCGCTGAAACGCGTTTCATACAGGCGTTAACCAGCCATGCGTATCTGGCGTCAAGCCACGAACAGCATCGAAATAGATTTTTTGCATCTTCTTTGTGATTGGCCCAATGGCACCATCACCGACCGGCAAACGATCAATTTTTATCACCGGAATAATCTCTTGTCCCGTGCCACACAAAAAAGCTTCATCAGCAAAATAAAGCTCGCTGCGATCGACTTCGCGTTGAACAACAGGTTGACCTGTCGCCTCTTCGTATAAGGTAATGATGGTGTCGCGGGTCACGCTCTCTAAAATATTGCTCCCAATGTTAGGCGTAATGAGCTTGCCCTCTCTGACCATAAAGAAACATGCGATCGGGGCTTCAGAGACTTTGCCCGACGGCGTCAGCATCAACGCACCATCGTAGCCATCGGATTTTGCCTGCAGTTGGGTGAGGCGCGCGTTGTGATAGTTTGCCGTTGCTTTGATCCGCGGCGGGCTTGCATTATCAGACAGTCGGCTCCAAGAGCTCACACCCAGGCTCATGCCGGTATCTGCAAATTTAGGGCGTTCTCTGGGAGATGCCGCCGCGGTATAACCCACCGGGCCCGTCTGAGCCATCAAACCCAGCGCTTCGATATACACCAGCAGTCGAATATAGACGTCGTCGTCAGGCTCATTTGCTCGAATCAAACCCGATAAAGCCTCGCGCATTCCTTCTAGTGTCAAGGAATGATCAAAGCGCATCACTTTCATGCCGAGCTGCAAACGCTTGAAATGCTCAGCAAATCTAAAAATCTTAAATTCACCCGTTGTTGGATTTCTATAGGCACGTAAACCTTCAAAGACAGCCGTTGCGTAGGTCATACCAAGGGTCATCGGATGAACACTTGCTTGCTCGTAGGGTATTAGTTTTCCGTTTTGTAAAATAATTTTGGGTTGCCACATCGCCTTAATCCTTTTTTAGATTTAATTCTGGAATCAATTTACCCATTTGCCGATAGACGCCCGTCACTGAATCCGTAAAAGCTGCATTACCGAGGTAGGCTGGCGTTCCCTTTAATTTCTCAACAAGGTCCTTAAACCCGGGCGAGCGCACCATATCAGCGGCCGCAGCCTCCCACTCTTTGATCACCTCAGCAGGCATACCAGCTGGCCCAGCAATCCCATAAAAAATCGGCACAGAAATTGGAAACTTCAGTTCTTGATAGGTGGGCACTAGGGGGTATTCAGGAATCTTGTCTGGGCCACTCTCAGCCAAGAGTCGAATCGTGCCAGCCGCTGCGTGTGGCGGAAACTCAGCGGCAACCAGAGCCTGAATCTGCCCGCCCAACAAGCCATTCATCGCATCAGCCCCCCCTTTATACGGAACATACGTCGCTTGTATGCCCGCAGCCTGAAAGGCCGCTTGGGTAGAAATATGCGTGCCACCATTAGTCGCAGCTGTTGACCAAAATAACTTGTTGGGATTGGCTTTCGCCCAGGCCATCAAGTCTTGGATCGTCTTAAAAGAAGCATCAGATTTAACGAAGAGGGGTTGGGCACTGACAAGCGTTTGAAACAGATAGGTGAAATCTTTGCTTGGATCGTAAGTTTGTGGCTGAAAATACGGTGCAACCGTAAACGGGCTGGTCGTTGCCAAGGCAACCGTATAGCCATCTGGCTTTGCGCGCGCCAAGATACTCGTCGCAATCGTTCCGCCTGCCCCAGGCTTATTGTCGATCACAACAGGAACCTTCCAGCGCTCTCGCAAATAATCCCCGATCCAGCGTGAAGAAATATCACCACCACCGCCGACCGCAAAACCAACAATGATCGTAATTGGTTTAGACGGAAATTTTTCAGTCGTCTGCGCAAAAGACGCAGACATCAGAAAATAGGACACAAGCAAACTGAAAAAAACTTTAGCAGATTGTTTCAACACGGTGCACCTCTTTTAGAATCATGACCACAACGAAGTATCAACCTCGCATCGCCTTGAGTTGTTGTGAGTACCCTGACGGATCTATTTGTACATCGATCAAGCTAGGCCCTTCATGCAATAACGCCTTTTGTAATGCCTCTTGATACTGCGCTTCAGTTGTCGCTTCAAAACCTTGACCACCAAGTGCTTGCATGGTTTTCGCAAAATCGTGACGTACCCAGCGCACACCTCTGCTAGGCATTTGTTTGCTCTGTTGCTTAATATCAATCAACGAGAGCGCGCTATCGTTAAAAACGACAACAACGACGCGAGCATTTGCCTCGATTGCTGTACAAAGCTCGCCTAAGCACATCATCAAGCCACCGTCGCCGGTAAAACAAACGATTGGTGCAGACGGCTCGTCGATGGCTGCAGCGATTGCCGCAGGCAAAGCAAAGGCCATCGTGGCCAAACCATTTGAAATCAACACATCACCCGGCTGAGTGACTGCAAAAAACGCAGTCGCAGAAAACATGTGTGCGCCCGCATCCACTGACATTCTTGGTCTGAATTTTTGTTCTGCGTACACCTGGGTTGAAAGCTGTGCCACGCGATCGGGCGCCACGCCAAAGTGAATGGGCGGATATTGCAAGCGTTTCAAGATATCGGCGCGTAAGCCTGCAATCTCAGTCATCGACCAATTTGACGTGTAAGCGCCAAGTTGTTGATTCAGTGCAGACACATGTTGTTTTAAATGACAACTTATCCGCGCCAACGGCCTAATGTAGTGCACCGCATGCAGCGCATTCGACAACTCAATCGCCGGCTTGTTATACGGCCAAGGTTGCAAAATCATTTCTACTGGATCCAGCCCGACCATCACCATTAAATCAGCCTGTGCAATACATTCTGCCTCTTGAATGCCGCCCGTGAAAATTCCAACCGCTTGAAGGTCTAGATCAGAGATCA
>CAIYCP010000724.1 GCA_903924715.1 uncultured beta proteobacterium | reverse complement strand
GTGATGTAGTTAAACGCCGACTGACCAGGCAGTAACTTGGAGCCTGAAATAATCGCAGCCAAGGTATCGAGGATATGAAACTTGGCCTGCTCGGCCGCGGCCTCAGGCAAGCCGCGGGCTGCCGCTTCGCTCATATAGGTGCTGAGGGTCAGCATTTCTGGGCTGATTGGACTGGGCTGGCCGACGGCTCGGGCCGTGGGGATCGCGGCGCTAAGACCCGCGAGGGCTGAGGCTTTCAGCAATTGACGGCGTTGCATACGGTATAGTCTCCGAATACTGTCTATGTTTTGAATACGTTGAGTGTATCGCTCGGCGCTAAACATTCAAACTTAACTTCAACGCTTCAAACAAGAGTCGCCTTTCGCACAGGTTCACCATGAAAAAATCCGTCAAAATTGATTATGTGTCAGACATTGCCTGCCCTTGGTGTGCCGTCGGCTTAGGCGCGCTCGAACAAGCGCTTAAAAATATTAACGGCGAGTTTGACGTTGAGATTCATTTTCAGCCGTTTGAACTTAATCCCCATATGCCTGAAGGCGGTCAGGATGTGTTCGAACATTTGACTGAAAAATACGGCATGCCCGAATCACAAGTTCGAGTCAATCAAAAGAATATTCGCGATCGTGCCGCAGCAGTTGGCTTTGACTTTCACCCAGAAGGTCGCAAGCGCGTTTACAACACGTTTAACGCGCATCGATTGTTGCATTGGGCCGAGGTTGAGCTTGACCTGCAAGCCCAATATCGTCTTAAACGCGAATTGCTCGGCACTTATTTCACCCTAGCGGTGAGCCTGGACGATCACAACAATTTGATCGATGCCGTCAAACGCGCTGGCTTAGACACTGTGCGTGCGCAAGAGGTGTTAAGTCAAAACCTGTTCAGCGCCGACGTGCGTGCCCGCCAGCAAAAATACACCGGCTTAGGGATCAGCTCAGTGCCGTCATTGATCATCAATGATCAATACCTACTGCAAGGAGCACAACCTGCCGAGGCCTTTGAGCAAGCCTTACGTCAGGTCGCCGCAGAGACGGCGTAAGTGCGTCCTAAGGACGGCGAGTGGGTCTTACGCTAGCAAAACTTCTTGGGTCATGCGTTCGCGTAAGCGATCGATGAACCCGAGGCATTCTTCGAGCTGACTGATCTCGATAAATTCATTGGGCTTGTGCGCGACTGCAATGTCGCCTGGGCCGACCACAACGCAAGGGATCCCCGCATGATTTAACCAACCTGCATCAGTGGCAAATGACACGCGACCCAGCAGGTTATTACGCGCCAATGCCTTGCCCAAATACGAGATTGGCGCTTCGTGATCGGTTGAGAGCGGCACTGAATTCGAAATGGTTTCAAACTCAATATCTGCCTGAGCAGAAATCTTGCGCATCTCAGCTTTCAATACCTCGGCGTAGTCTTGTACTTGCTTGATCAGTTCGTCTGAATTGCTTTGCGGCAAGGTGCGGCAATCAAAAATAAACTCGCAATCTTTGGCCACGATATTGGGCGCGGTGCCACCCTTGATCACGCCCGTTTGCATCGTGGTATGCGGCGTTTGAAACAGCGGGTCAAATGGGCCATTGGCTTGCATTTGTGTCGACATCGTGCGAATTTTTTCAATCAAGCGGCCAGCGTATTCAATCGCGTTGACTGCCTCAGGCACCATCGAAGAGTGAGCTTCTAGGCCGCGCACGCGGCAACGCGTGACGCGCATACCTTTGTGCCCGGTCATCACTTGCATACGGGTTGGCTCACCGACAAAGCAACCGGCCGGATGAATATTGGCAGCCGCCAAATCACGAATCAAGGTTTGCACACCAATGCACCCAACCTCTTCGTCATAGGTCAAGCCAATATGCAAGGGCTGCTTGAGTTCACTATTCATATAAGCCGGCAACATCGCCAACGAAGCCGCGATAAAGCCTTTCATGTCGACTGCACCGCGGCCATAAATACGGCCGTCAGCAATATGCGCTTTAAACGGATCCGTATCCCAGGCCTGCCCATCAACCGGCACCACATCGGTATGACCACACAACACAATGCCACGTGTCTTTTGATCGCCTAAGGTTGCAAACAAATTGGCCTTACGTTTTTCAGCGTCGTAAGACAGGCGTGTGGCAAGACCCAAACCCTTTAAGTGATCGCGCACAAACTCAATGAGCCCTAAGTTTGATTCACGACTGGTAGTGTCAAAGGCCACCAGGGTTTTGATCAGTTCGATTGTGTTCGCAAGTGTGGTCGAGGTCGTCATGTGTTGCTCAGTTTATTTAAGGCTTAGTTGCTTTCAAAAACCTACTGTGGTCTGAATTCATTGCCCAAGGTGTACTCATCAGTGCGCGGTGTGTACACCACGCCCTTTTTAGTCGCCCAAGTGTTGATTTGATGATGGATCGGCACAATACCAACATCTTTCATCGATAACACGGTGGCTTCTTGCAGCAAGGCCTCGCGCTGTTTGTCATCGATCGTGCTCATCGCGTTCGCTAACACAGCATCCATCTTGGGGTTCGTGTAGCGACCCCAGTTAAACGTGCCTAAGCCCTTGTCAGGCTGATTGGTCGCCACCAAAGGGCGCAAAGCCGAAGACGATTCGCCGGTTGATGCCCCCCAACCCAGCATCGTCATTGAAAACTCAAGCTTGCTGGCACGGCCTAAATAAACGGCCATTGGCATGGTTTGGATTTTTGTCACGATGCCAGCACGCGTCAGCATTTGTGCCACGGCCTGCGCGATCTGGTCATCATTCACATAACGATTGTTCGGCGCATGCAAAGTCAAAGCAAAGCCATCTGGGTAGCCAGCGTCAGCCAACAGCTTTTTAGCACCCGCCACATCCACCTTTTCAGGCGTCAACGAAGGGACATGACCAAACATGGGGGCTGGCACGAGGTTGTCGGTAGGCAAAGACAGGCCTTCCATCACGCGCGTTTTGATCGCCTCGCGGTCAATCGCTTTAGAGATGGCCTGACGAACACGCAAATCTTTAAGCGGGTTTTTGGTCAGTGCTGTACCGTCTTTTGCGGTGACAAACGGAGTCACATCACGTTGCTGATCCAGATTAAAGAAAATAATCCGGTGCGAGGTTTTGGTTGAAGTTAAAAGATTTGGATTCGCTTTAATTTTTGTCAGGTCAGGCGTGGGGATATTTTCAATCGCATCCACATCACCTGCAAGCAAGGCGGCCACACGGGTTGGGTCGTTGGGCAAGATGCGCAGAGTGACTTTTTCCCAGTCCGATTTTCTACCCCAGTAGCCATCGTTGCGCACCAGTTCAACGCGATCGCCACGTTTGAACTCGCCATATTTAAATGGGCCAGTACCGATGTTGACCTTACCCGCGTTGAAATCTTCAGTGGTGGCGGTTTCAGCGATTTTTTTCGACACAATATAAATGGTCGACAAGTCGTTAGGCAGCAAAGGATAAGGGGCTGCGGTTTTAAAGCGAATCGTGTTGTCGTCTACGATCTCGCTCGAAATAATGGCCTTGGTATAAACAGTGAACGGGCCCGGACTATTCGGGATCTTGCCCACGCGGTCGTAACTAAACACGACATCAGCCGAGGTAAACGGGCTGCCATCATGAAACTTCACGCCCTTGCGCAACTTGAACTCCCAAGTCGTCGGGTCGATCGTTTTCCAGGATTCGGCCAAAGCGGGGATCAAACGCGAATCCGCATCCAAGCCTACCAATTTGTCATAAATATGCTCAGCGACCCCGTTATTTGGAAATAAATTCACAAAATGCGGGTCCATCGACGTAATGTCGGCCCCTACCCCAATGCGCAGGTTGGCGGCGTGCGCCGAAAACCCAATTAAGGCTGCAGCAATCGGAAGCACTATCAGACTAGATAAACGGCGTAGACGCATGGCAAACTCCTGTGTATTGTGTGACGATTCTAGCTGAATTAAGCTGGGGCGACCCCCCCTATGTAGAATACCCATACAAACGAGCTTTTAGACCCTGTACAGGAGACATAAAAATGGACTTACAACTGACAAATCGCGTGGCCATCGTGACCGGCGGCTCACAAGGTATCGGCAAGGCGTGCGCAGCCAAGCTGGCTCAAGAAGGTGCCACGGTGGTCATCGCGGCCCGTGGGCAAGAATTGTTGGATCAAGTCGCTGGCGAGATCCGTGCCGCGGGCGGCAAAATCATGGCTATTGCAGCCGATGTCAGCAAAGACGCTGATTGCGCCCGCCTGATTCAAGAAACCCTAAAAGCTTACGGCCGTATCGATATCCTGATTAACAATGCCGGTACCTCGGCAACCGGTGAGTTTGAGTCGGTTACCGATCAGGCTTGGCAGTCTGATTTTGATTTGAAACTGTTTGCCGCAATTCGTTTGTCGCGTTTAGCGATCCCAGAAATGCGCAAAAACAAATGGGGCCGCATTATTAACGTCACCAACATTGGTGCCAAGCAGCCAAAAGCCAAATCCATGCCAACGACCGTCACACGCGCTGCGGGCTTGGCCATGACCAAAGCTTTATCAAAAGAATTTGCGGCTGACAACATTTTGGTGAACAGCGTTTGTATTGGTTTGATTCGCGCGGGTCAGCATGAG
>CAIYCP010000723.1 GCA_903924715.1 uncultured beta proteobacterium | reverse complement strand
GCTGGGTCGTGTGGGTCGCGCTGAAGAAGTTGCTAATGTGGTGGCTTTCTTTTCGTCTGAGGCCTCAAGCTATGTCACGGGTAGCAGCGTGAACCTTGATGGTGGTACGTCAGCCGTCATGTAATGGCCATTTTGAGTGTTGAGGGCACGGTGAGTTGAATCTACTGGATCCATTCACTGTGACTTCACCTCAAACAAGATCGATACCCTGATCCATTGTTTAACAATGATTCCACCTTTTTGCGCCGGTGCGTATTTCCATTTTTTTACTGTATCAAGCGCTGACTGATCGAGCGACTCAACGGCACTGCTTTGCGCAAGTCTGACTTGACCGATCGCGCCATCCTCTAACACTTCAAGCTCTAGCACCACTCGCCCTTCTTGCTTTGCTTTAAAAGCGCTCAGGGGGTAAGGTGGTTTAGGACTGCTCATGGGCTTGGGGCCCACATCGGGTGCTGCCATGGGAGCAACGGCCGGTGCGACCGCAGCGGCGGCTGCACGAGGCTGCTGCTTGGGTGGCGCTTGCGAGATAACAGGTGGTTGAGTAACAGTCTGCAGGTCTGCCCGAGGCAAAGCCACAATGGGTGGCGCCGGTAGCATGGAAGACGGCTCAGGCTCGAGCGGTGCAGGCATTAATACTGGTTTAGCGTCCGACTGATTTGGCGTTCGTGCGTCCTCTTCTATTGGTTCGTCAACAGCGGCTTCTACCAAAACCTCGCTACCTGAGGCGATCAGGTCAATGTTTAGAAGCGTTGTTTGCTCACTTAACAGGCGCCAATCGCCTACGAACCACAATAATGCGACCAAAGACAGATGCACCAGCAACACTGCAAGAACGCTATATACCCACGCGAGTGCAGTCCTTCGCTGCCGAGGGCGACGTGACTCTGCAGTACGACTTTCGGCAACAATAGGCAACATATCGCTACTGTACTCCGCAAGGAACTGTAATCACCCACAGACCGAGGCTCACAACCTACTCACCAGAGTCGAAGAAAGGCCCCTAAACCAATAAAACTTCATTTTCTATACGGCGCCTTCCCGCTTAAGATCAAAATCGCCTAAAGTCACCCGTACTGAAATAAATGCTCACGCACCGCATCAACTTCGACGACAAACGAGACAACACATCATGAGAAAAAACATTAAATTTTTTGCTGCAGGCTGCGAGTTAGATGGCTGGTTGTACACACCAGACTCTGGCAAGGCACCTTTCCCAACCATCGTGATGAGTCACGGGTTTGGTGCGATCAAAGAAATGGCACTCGACAAGTTCGCTGATGTGTTCTGCGCTGCAGGTTTTGCTTGCTTGGTCTACGACCATCGCAACACTGGCAAGAGCGCAGGCGAGCCACGCGGTGAGCTTGACCCTGCACAACAGATCTCTGACATGCGCGATGCGATCACCTTTGCCATCCTGCAACCCGAGGTCGATGCCAATCGCATTGGCTTGTGGGGAACAAGCTATTCAGGCGGCCACGTACTCGTTGTTGCTGCAACAGATCGCCGTGTGAAGTGTGTGGTATCGCAGGTACCCACGATCAGCGGGTACAAAAATACTTTGCGCTCGATTCCAACAGATAAGTTTGATGCGTTTTTAGCCGAGCTCAACGAAGACCGCCTCAATCGTGCAAAGGGCTTGCCGCCCAAGATGGTGCCGATTTCGACCGAAGGTTCTGAAAGCTACGCGTGGAGTATTGTGGCAGGCAAAGGCACCGGCTATGTGAACGCAGTCACGCTACGCACGCGCGACTTGCGCATGGCGTACGAGCCGGGTGCATTTTTGCCGCGCATCTCGCCCACCCCCTTGTTAATGGTGCTTGCTACCAACGACACGCGCTGCCCGACTGATGATCAGTTAGCGGCCTACTCAACGGCACACGAGCCTAAAAAATTACATCTCTTTAAGGGAGGCCACTACGAGCCCTATGGGATTCGTCTGGCAGAAACTGCTGGTGCCGCGTGCGACTGGTTTACTGAGCACCTTGCGACGAAGTGGGGTCAGTAAAGATATCCGAGGGATAAGGACAACCGCATCA
Organism: uncultured beta proteobacterium; assembly: GCA_903924715.1. Lineage (GTDB taxonomy): Bacteria > Pseudomonadota > Gammaproteobacteria > Burkholderiales > Burkholderiaceae_B > Zwartia. The sequence goes on along the minus strand of CAIYCP010000723.1, from coordinate 841 downwards.
TATCTCAGTTGCACACTTGTATATCATGATATATTATATGTATATCATTTTATACTTGACTGAGAATTTTCATGCGCACGTTAATTGACATCCCAGAGCAGCAACTTAAAGATCTGAGCGATCTTTGCCTAATCGAAAAAACATCACGGGCCGAACTGGTACGTCGTGCGATTAGTTTTTATCTAGCTCGACAAAAGCAAATTCCCGCTGCTGCCTTCGGACTTTGGAAAGAACGCCAAGTTGATGGGCTCAAGTACCAAGAGCAGGTGCGCTCAGAATGGTAGGCGCTCTGTTCGACACAAATATCCTTATTGATTACCTCAATGGTCTTGAACCAGCAAAAAAAGAGCTCGATCTTTATCCAGATAAAGCCATCAGTCTCGTGACCTGGATGGAGGTGATGGTTGGTGCCACGACCGAGTCAGACACCCTTATCCGCAACTTTTTAAGTGGCTTTGTCAATCTACCGATCGACAAAGAAGTCGCTGACGTTGCCGTTTCATTAAGGCAGCAAAAAAGAATCAAACTGCCTGATGCAATTGTTTGGGCAACCGCGCTAGTGAACAAACGACTGCTTGTCACGCGCAACACAAAAGACTTTTCAGCAGATGAGCCAGGTACACGTGTACCCTATCAAGTCTAAGTCAATAAAAATCACTCAACATAAAAATTCGGAGCACAAAGCATGTCCTCTCTTCACTCTACCGTTAAAGCCATGGTGTTCGATACGTTTGGGTCGGTCGTTGACTGGCGCGGCAGTATCGTGCGTGACCTCACCAAGTGGGGCAACGAAAACGGCTTTCAAGCTGACTGGACTTTGTTTGCCGAACAATGGCGCAGC
>CAIYCP010000722.1 GCA_903924715.1 uncultured beta proteobacterium | reverse complement strand
TCATGAGTAAGTATCAACCGAAACACAGAAATGTCATGATCGTGGGCCTTGATTTCACAGCACTGCACTGCGTCGTTTAACTCAACAAGCTCAAATTCGAAGGGAACAAAGTCATGAGCGTCGGACACTGGATTAGTCTCTCGTTTGTTTTTGTCATCTTTATATTTCTACCGATTCTTTTGCCACTCTATCTTTGGCTCGTCAAAAAAAATCAAGACTCACGGTTTTATAAAATAGGACGAGCACTAAGAATTATCATGGGGGTGCTCTTTTTTTTAAATGCACTATTTTTCATTTGTTTTGTTTTTGCGATTTATTTGATCAGTACTCAAGATGTTTCTATCTTATCGGTCAGTCGCGAACTAATAACATCGGTTGAAAAGTTTACTGCCTCGGGCGGCGTGTTGATTGCGATCGCAAGTGTGATTCTTGGATTGCTGATGTTTAAGCGTTGGGGAAAAGCCTTGTCTTAGATTTGCGTCTGAACAAATCTATGACACCCAATACCCTCAGGGTAGTTTGAGGGTACGATAATATTCGACGTCAGAGGCAAGCATCAGCCGATCTCGTACTAACTGCTGCGCGACCGCTACTAAACGAGACTGATAGTCGAGATCATCACGATAGCGCTCTGCAATCGAAGGCCGTGAGTCACCGCTTGCCTTACGCTCTGCCTCAGTTTTGGCAAAAGGCATGTAAGAGCCAAGTGTGTAACAGAGTTCACCCTGCGCATAGCCAGCCGCACGGGTATTGCGCCCTGAATAAGTCGCCACCGGCACAGCCACTTCAGGCAACACCACGCCATCCACAGTATTACCATCGGCATTGACTCGAGGCAACATGATGGCATAGGGTGCAAAACCACTTACAAGACTCGGTGGGTTCTGGGTGAAGTCCACCACTTGCAGCTTGCCATACAACGGGCTGAACTGGTAACCAGGTATAGCTGGATACATGTTACGCAAGGCGTCAATACTGACACGACCATCCGCAGCACCAGCGGGATAACGAGACGCTGGTGGCGCGATACTACTGCCTACCCAGGCCTCCATATTAGCCACCGACACACGCAAAACAGGGGCCCAAGTCAACGGATTCAAGATCTGCTCGCAGATTGCCCGCGCAGGGGGTTGGGTCAACGGACGAACGCCCGCATTGGGTGGCAAGCTTGCGTGAGGCGTACCGGCCATCATATAGGCTCTTACATTGTCTGGCAGACCCACTGCACGTCCCAACCAGTCTGTCGCAATCAGTGAACCCCCTTGCTGCCATTGCTCCCACTCAGAATCGAGATGTATGATCTTTGGACAAGAACCACTCGCAGTGCAGCGTGAGAGCACGCTTTCAGTGCGACCACTCACTGGATCCTTCTGTTCGACATAGGCGAAAGGGAAATCTGCGCCGGGATAACCGCGCATTTCATGCTGCAAGTCTGGTGCTCGACCAGGCTCAGCAAAACGTTGATTGAAGTAACCACGCTTTGCACCGGAACCTTGCGGAACGACACCATCAAAAGCCTTTTTCCCGAGCTCGTCAAGGTTGAAATCCTGATACACAAAATCACGTAAATAACGACCACTTTGCGACAGCCCGGTCGCGATGCCTATCTTGATGGAGGGAACCTGTACTGCCGCTTTCACGCGCTGAGCTTCGCTTGTATCTTGCCGAAGCAGCGACATCAGGTCGCGAAACGATACAAACGACAATCCCATTACCTTAGGATCTCTGGCCAGATACTCGATCTGGTACAGCGCACCTCGGTCATAGCCCGGTTGCAAGATCACACGCACCTTGTCGTCACCAAGAACTTCTACTTGATTCGCGTTAAGCGTGACAGCGACATCATCAGCACGCTGTCTGACCCGCACGATAGGAACCTCAGTCGAAGGCTTCGCCATTGGGTAATACAGACGTGCTTCAAAGGCTGTGGCATTTGGCGCCACGGGTGGTATCTGTGCACCGGATGAGCCGTCAAGTACGATTTCGTCGCGTACCACTGCTGTAATCATCTTGCCCATGTCTGTCGCAACCGGGTAAGCAGCTGTCATGACATCAGGCGCCTGATCAATATCCGATTGCCACCCAGTCCATACGAGTGTGTAGCCTTTTTCAAGCATCGAAACCTTGCCCGCCCCGCCTTCAGCACGAAGGTTACCGTTACCATTTAGCAACGAGGTTTGCAAAATAGGTTTGCCACGATTCGTGACTTCAACCACTGCAGTACCGTTAGCTTTTTTCGGATCAACCGGCTTAAGAAATGCAACGTCAAAACTATATTCAACCAAGCCCTGAGAATTGCGCGGGGCGAGTTGCAGGTCTACGACACCAGCATTACGAGGCGAAAGCGGATCGGCTAACGCATGGGCACGCGCCTTGACAAGTTCGTATTGCCCAACTTCGCCGAAAGAGCGACCATTAAATGCGGGACTCACACGATCAACAACCACTAAGCTCGTAATACGTGACTGACCTACTTGTGCATTCGACAGCACAGGAAGGAGTCCCAGCACCAAGGCACCTAGTACCAAAAAGTTGGTTCGAGAAATGAATTGATTGATATGCATGTTTTGTCCCCTTATTTTTTTTTGATTATATTGCGCTGCCATGGTACCAATTTTCTAGACACTTGCTAGCTTCTGGTTAAACTGCATTTCGTATTTTACCGGTCACAGCACGTCGTCTTGTACTCCTCGGTAAATCGTTTCCTGCTCATAAGACCTCCTTTATTGCCTAAATGTTAGGCTAAGAAGTGTCTAC
>CAIYCP010000721.1 GCA_903924715.1 uncultured beta proteobacterium | reverse complement strand
TGATTCAACCGTACACAGGCATCACCGTACTAGATTTCACGCATCATCTGGGCAGTTACGCGTCGCGGCTATTTGCCGATCTCGGCGCGCAGGTGATTCGCCTTGAACCACCGGGCGGCGCCTTAGATCGACAGCGCATCGAACAACTGCCAGAGGGTTCAGCCCGGCAAAATGCGCAGGCGGCTTTCGCATTTCGCAATGCCAGCAAATCTTGCCTCGTGCTTGATCCAAACAGTACCGAAGGTAAGCAAACAGCGACTACGCATCTGCAAAATGCACAACTCATTTTTTTAGAGCGTGACGGCTTGTTTGCAGACGAGCTGAGCTGGATTCTTTCTTTGAATCCGACTGCAGTCGTCGTTTACATCTCGCCTTATGGGCTCACCGGGCCTCACGCTAACTGGAAGTCAAACGACCTCACACTTCAAGCGGCCGGTGGCATTACTTGGCTATCGGGTCGAGTGGGCGAACCGCCTCTGCGCTTACCCGTTGAGCAGTCCGTTTCTGTTACCTCGGTTTACGCCGGGGTCGCTGCCGCAGCAGCGCTCTTTGACGCCGAGGCAACAGGCCAGGGACATTTTCTAGACGTTTCTGGTCAAGAGTGCATTAGCCACTCGCTACAAAACGCGTTACAAGTCTACGACCTAGAAGGCGTGATCTCGAGGCGCGGCGGCGAAGGCACGCGAGATGCTGCCGAGGAAATTTTTCTATGCAAAGATGGACGCATGCTAGTCTCATCACCGCTAAGCTTAGGTCCTTCATGGCATTCACTGGTCAAATGGCTTAAAGAGCACAAACATCCGGCGGCCGAGACCTTATCTCAACCACGCTGGTTAGACTCGCGTTGGCGCAAAACTGGCGAAGCAAAAACAGAATTCAGAGACGCCTTTGCGAGTTTCATTATCCAGTTCACCCGGCTCGAGGTCACCGAACAAGCACTGTCTCGCAAGATTGTCATGTCGGCCGTGAGTCGTATCGGTGATGTACTGACCGACCAGCAACTGGCCCATCGCGACTACTTCGTATCGCTTCAAGGCTGCGGCACAGATCACCCCATTACATTTCCTGGAGCTCCGTACCAGTTATCTGAACCGGTCTGGTCCGTTTCAGCTCCACCGATCAAATTATGTTAGAAGGAAGTCACCCATCGTGAGTTCAAGTTTAAATTTTCTTCGTGGCATTCGCATTGCCGACTTCACCTGGGCTGGCGCGGGGCCTTTTTGCACAAAGGTCTTTTCGGATTTTGGTGCAGAAGTTATCAAGGTTGAAAGCTCGTCTCGTGTAGACCCCGTGCGCTCAGGGGGGCCCTACAAAGATGGCGTACCTGGCATTAATCGTAGCGGCTACTTTGCATCACGCAACAGTGGTAAAAAAAGTATCTCGCTTGATCTCAAATCTGAAGAAGGAAAAAAACTCGCCCTTCAACTGATTCAAGAGTCTGACGTGGTGACGAATAATTTTGGACCGGGCGTGATGCAACGCCTTGGGCTTGGGTATGACGATGTTAAAAAAATAAAACCCGATATCATTCATTTATCAATGCCCATGTATGGGCAAGAGGGTCCGCTAGCCTCCTTGCTTGGGGTCGGCATGACGATTAGCGCAGTCTCTGGTTTGTTGTGGTTGACGGCCTACGGCCCGAACGACCCCGTTGGGCCAGGCACGCACTTTCCTGATCACGCGGCAAATCCATATCATGCCGCCTTTGCAATCTTAGGTGCGCTGCGCTATCGCCGTAAAACCGGACGCGGTATGAGAATCGATCTCGCACAAGTCGAGTCAACCATCAATTTTGTCGGCCCGGCTGTCGTCGAATATGCAACGACAGGTCAAGAGCCGGTTCAAACCGGCAATCGCTCAGTTGCCGACGCCCCCCATAACTTATTTAAGTGTTCGGGTGATGACGCTTGGTGCGCGATCGCAGTGCAAGACGACACGCAATGGCGAGCGTTGGCATCCGTAATAAACAGCCCAGAGCTACTGCAAGATCAGACGCTACGAAAATCCGAGAACCGCCTCAAGCGTGTTGACGAAATCGAAGCGCGTGTGGCTAGCTGGGTTGCAACCCAAACGGCCGCCGACGTCGTGCAAATTCTGCAACAAGCGGGCGTGCCCTCTGCAATTGTCGCGCGATCAAAAGACTTACTGACCGATAACCCCCATCTTGCAGAGCGCGGGTATTGGCAACAAATTGATCATCCAGAGGTTGGTGAAACGACGTTTACCTCGCCGCCTTACTTGATTGATGGAAAGCGGCTTGAACTCAAGCGCCCCCCGCTCATCGGCGAACACACTGAAATGGTTTTGCGCGACATCTTAGGTTGCGACGCAAACGAAATCGCGAGGCTTAAAGCTGAGGGTATTCTTCAGTAAAGGCTGGATGTGCGCTGTGCTAATCCCACTAAGCCACTTGCAGTAAGGGGCGGGCCAAGGCACGCGCAGGTGCACCGTCGGACCCCGCCAAGGGCAGCGCCAAAAACAAGATTTCGGCACGTTGATTTGAAAGTCCACGTAAATTCGTAACGTGCTCGGCCACTAACACACCGTGTGCAAGCAAAATATGGTGCACTGGCCAATCAAAGTCTGCGGGACGCTTATGAATCGTTAGATCAGGCGTGCTGAAATCAACCCCAAGCATTTTTACACCGTGATCCACTAACCACTGAGCCGCCGCCGGAGACAAACTCGGATGATCTTCGTAGCGTTCGGTGTTGACGTATTGCGCCCAACCGGTATCCAACAACACAATATCGCCCGGCTGCACCAAGGGACGCGCCGCTTCGAAGTCGGCAGGCTCAATTAGTTCGAGTGGGCCTTTTTCAATACGCCACACCACACCGGGTCCATACAAACGCTCAAGCGGAATCTCATCAAAACAGGGGCCATCACTTAAAAAATGGCGAGGCGCATCAACATGCGTACCGTGGTGCGCCACCATGTGAATCTCAGTGATATTCAGTGGACTTTCAGGCATTTTGACAATCTGCCGAATCCGCGGCTGCGGAAAAACCGAGGCGCGCGACAAGTCTTCCGTCAGACGGTGTGTCAGATCAATCCACGGCCCCGTTCCACCACCCGCCTGGGGTGTTGGAACCTGACTCCAGCCTTTCCAGCCACAAAATCCTGCTTTGCCGTGATCACACATCTAACGCGTCACCTTTTAGTCTTGACTCATTTCTCAACCAAGGGTGTTGGGCCGGTGTGCAATTTCAAGCGCATGTGGTCAGGCACTTCTTGTCCCGCGTCGGTAAACGCTTTACGCATGGCACCCATGTGCGGACCAAAAATTCCGCTACGATTTTCGCTAACCCATTCACGTGAAGCAAACAACGAATCCATACTTCCTTGAAATTTTGGCATCACCCAACGGGCAAACAATTCATAACTACGCAATGTTTGCTCACGCGTGGCCCATTCATGCGAGCGAAACAACACCGCACCTGCACCGCCACCCGTAAATTCAAGCAAGCGTGCAATACCATTGGCAACCGTCTCGGGTGAGCCCACGATCGTCGTACCAGCTTTTAAGCCATCGCCCAAGGGATCTTCACTGCGCATCGGTGGGCGACCCAAGGTCTCGCTAAAGTAGCTCAGGGTTTCAACGCGTTCACGCGCGCGTACTTCACGCATCGCAGTTTCATCATCTTCTGCAACGTGAATATTGACAACTAAACGCCAATCTTCACGGTGCATGGTCTTGCCAAATTTTGCCGCCTGTTCTTCGCCAAGTTTCCATTGCTCAGCTAGCTTTTGTGGTCCACCAGGCAACCCTGCGCCCAAGGACAGCATCCCCACACCGTGCTTACCTGCAGTCAATACCCCTGACGGCGTGGTCGAGGTCGCGACCGCAATGGGAAAACAACCCTTTGTATAAGGTGCAAGATGTAAGCGCGCTTCTTTGAGTTCAAACCAGTCTGTCTTGAGCGTGACGGGTTCTTTACCCTCAAGCAGTCGCATGATTGCGCCAAGTGACTCGTCCATCATGGTGCGTTGCTTTTCAGCTTCAATGCCCATCATGTAGGCATCTGACACCAACGCCCCGGGCCCACAACCTAACATCACGCGCCCGCGCGTCATGTGATCAAGCTGCACAAAACGCTGCGCGACCAAAAACGGATGGTGGTAGGGCAAGCTCGTCACGCCCGAACCCAGCATGATCCGTTTTGTACGTTGCGCTGCAGCCGCAATAAAAATTTCGGGCGAGGCAATAATTTCCCAACCGGCAGAGTGATGCTCGCCAACCCAGGCCTCGTCGTAACCCAAATGGTCAAGCCATTCGATTAACTCAAGATCGCGCTCTAGCGCTAGCGTGGGGTTATCCCCCAGTTGATGAAACGGGGCTAAAAAAATACCAAAGCGCAAACCTGCGTGGGCCATTATTTGTCTCCTGCCAAATTTATTTTGAACGTTTTTTTTTCAGTGTAGCGGATCAAGCGCCGTCTGGTTTGTCACCGATCCATGCAATTCGCAGCAAATTGGTCGTGCCTGACACGCCAAAGGGCGTACCCGCAATAATCAGCAGTGCTTCCCCAGGCTGACCAAAACCATTTTTTTCTGCCGCCTGTGTTGCTCGCAAGACGATGTCTTCTGTGCTTTGTACGTCGGCGGCTTGAATCGAATGCACCCCCCACACAAGCGAGAGACGTCTGGCCGCAGCAGCGTTGGGAGTCATACTCAAAATAGGTGCGCGTGGGCGTTCGTGCGCAACACGCAGCGTGGTTGAGCCCGACGAGGTATACGCCACAGTGGCCGCTACCGGCAAGGTCTCTGCGACCGTGCGAATCGCCGCTGAGATCGCGTCGCGCGCATCGCGATGCCGGCGACGAAAGGTCGCATCCATCGTCGAGCGTTGAATGGGGTCACGTTCAGTGCTTTGCAAAATTCGGTCCATCATACTGACCGCTTCGATTGGGTAGGTGCCTGACGCGGACTCAGCCGACAACATCACCGCATCAACACCGTCGTACGCAGCAGTCGCCACATCACTGACCTCAGCACGCGTGGGCACAGGCGAAGCGATCATTGACTCAAGCATTTGTGTTGCAACGATGACCGGCTTACCCGCCTCGCGGCAAACGCGCACGATTCGTTTTTGTAAGGCTGGCACATCTTCAGGCGGTAACTCAACCCCTAAGTCGCCGCGCGCAACCATGACCCCATCAGAGGCCGCCACAATCGCTTCAAGCGAATCAATTGCCGAAGGTTTCTCAAGTTTGGCCATAATCCAAGCCCGATCACCGACCAGAGCCCGGAGTTCAGAGATATCTTCAGGGCGTTGCACAAACGACAAAGCAACCCAATCGACACCAATACTCAAACCAAAAGCCAAGTCCTCACGATCTTTCGGTGTGATCGGAGACAAAGGCAAGATCGCACCCGGAACGTTCACCCCTTTGCGATCTGAAATCATGCCAGCGTTGATCACCTCGGCATTGGCATGCGTCGAATCGCAACTTAAAACGCGCACTCGCACTTTTCCATCATCGATCAATAAATCATCGCCGGGCTTAATTGCCGCAAAAATCTCTGGATGCAACAGTGGCACGCGCCCGTTTTCACCCGGAGTCGGATCCAGGTCAAACCGCAGTTTTTGACCCGCTTCAAGTGCGAGTTTGCCACCGACAATCTGCCCGACTCTTAATTTGGGCCCCTGCAAATCCATCAGAATCCCGACAGGTCGACCCACATCGGCCTCAATCTGACGAATTGCTTCGTAACGCAATTTATGGTCGGCGTGCGTGCCGTGGCTGAAGTTCAACCGAAAAACATCGACACCCGCATCAAATAAGCGTCGGATCATCGCGGGTTCGCTACTGCTCGGGCCCAGAGTGGCTACAATTTTGGTGTTACGGTTGCGGTGCGAAATCGCATCGAGTTTCATTGTTTGTTGAACCTTATCAGATTAAATTCAGGCACTATTACGATATTCGCTAGGTTACCTGATTCACCCACATTATCTTCGGAGTTCATCAATGTCTACTGTTTCTTCAACGCCTCATGCTGCACTGCGCATAAATGGGGTACGCCTCTGGAACAGTTTGATGCAATTAGCCAAAATCGGCGCCACACCCAAAGGTGGTGTATGCCGTCTGGCCCTGACCGAGCTTGATCGTCAGGGTCGCGACTTTTTTGTCGCGCAGGCCAAGGTAGCCGGCTGCACAATCCGGATTGATCCCGTCGGCAATATTTTTGCTAGACGTGCGGGTCTCGATAATAGTCGGCCCGCCGTCATGACTGGCAGTCATATCGATACCCAGCCTACTGGCGGTAAGTTTGACGGTAATTATGGTGTGTTAGCGGGTCTAGAAGTGTTTCAAACCTTAAATGATGCGGGCGTCACCACTGAATCTCCCCTCGAAGTTGTGGTTTGGACCAATGAAGAAGGCTCACGCTTCGTACCCGTCATGATGGGATCAGGCGCCTTTATTGGCGAGTTCAAAACCGACATGATCCTGGCTCAAAAGGATCGCGATGGCATCTCAGTGGGTGAAGCACTCAAAACAATCGGCTATGCAGGTCAAGACAAAATTAGCCCAAAAGGGATCGGTGCCTATTTTGAGGCGCATATCGAACAAGGACCCGTGCTTGAGGCCCATGACATCACCATCGGTGTCGTCACCGGTGCGCTCGGGCAGCGTTGGTTTGACGTGGTGATTACCGGCTCGGAAGCGCATGCAGGCCCGACCCCGATGCCACTGCGTAAAGACGCCCTACTCGCCGCTTCCCACATGGTGCAATTGATCAACGAGCTTGCCTTAGATCACGCCCCGAATGCCCGCGGCACCGTCGGAATGTTGGATGTCTATCCAAATTCACGTAATGTCATTCCAGGCAGCGTCAAAATGTCGGTTGATTTGCGCGCAGACTCAGATGCCACCCTGACTGCGATGGTCGATAAACTCAAGGCTCAGGCTGCGGTGATTGCCCGCAATGGCCAGGTCAGCATCGACCTGACTCAGGTCGTTTATTTTCCGCCACAGGCCTTTGCTCCGGGCTTAGTACAAGCCGTGCGTTCGGGCGCTAAAACGATCGGCTTATCTGAAATGGATGTTGTTAGTGGCGCCGGTCACGACGCCGTATATATGGCCCGAGTCACTCCGACCGCAATGATTTTTGTGCCCTGCAAAGATGGGATCAGTCACAATGAAATTGAAGATGCAAAATCTGAACATCTTGAAGCGGGTTGTAATGTCCTGCTCCATGCAATGCTGGCGCAGGCGCAGGCTTAACGCATGAAAATTTTACTTGCTCGACTCAATCACGAAACCAATACCTTTTCGCCCGTCCCCACCCCACTTCAGTCGTTTGGTGACAATGGGCCACTGTACGGCAACGAGGCCTACCTTGCGTCAAAAGGCACGCGTACCGGCATTGCGGCCTACATTGATTTACTCGAACAGGCTGGCCATCAAGTCGTCGTGGCGTGCAGTGCGACTGCAAACCCAAGCGGACGGGTAGCCGCAGAGGCTTATACCCATTTGTGCGATGTCATTGTGGCCGCCGCGGAGGGCTGTGATGCCGTCGCACTTGATCTGCATGGCGCGATGGTGGCCGAGAACTCTGATGATGGCGAGGGCGATTTACTTGAACGCTTGCGGACAACGCTACCAAAAGCCCCAATCGCTGTGGCCTTTGACTTACATGGCAAGATCAGCGAAAAAACAATGGCAAACAGCGATATCGTTGTGAGCTTCAAGACTTATCCGCATATTGACATGTACGAAACCGGCGCACATGCCGCGCGCTTATTGCTCGACATGATCAATCAAACAATTAAACCTACCATGGCCTGGCGTCGTCTGCCTTTGCTGTCGCACACGCTCTGCAGTCGAACCGATATCGGCGCCATGCACGAAGCCGTTGAACTCGCGCGCGCCGCCGAAGCCGCCGGCATGCTTGGCGTTTCAGTGTTGGCGGGCTTTTCTCTGGCCGATATCGCCGCCCCCTGTATCAGTGTGGTGGTCATTAGCAACGCAGACCAACAGGCCGCCGAACAATTTGCAGATCTAATCGCGGGCTTTATTTGGGATAACCGCGAGGGCTTTGTCTACAAAAGTGAAAGCCTCGCTGCGTCGCTTCAGCAGGCGCAAAAACTGGCTCAAGCGCCTGGCGCGGGCCCCGTCCTACTACTTGACCATGGCGATAACTGCATGTCGGGTGGCACCTGCGACGACATGAATGTATTGCACGAGGCCCTGGCACAAGGCCTTGAAGATATTGTTGTTGGGCCTATTTGCGATCCAGAAGCGGTCAATCTACTGATCGAAGCCGGTGTGGGTGCCACGATGACCGTCGCCGTCGGCGACAAGGTTCCCTTAACCCAACTTGGCATCAGCACGACGCCGCGCAACCTGACCGGCATCGTCGCGCGCATCACAGACGGCGAATATGTCATCAGTGGCCCGACCTATACCGGCCAACGCATCCGCATGGGGCGCACCGCGCTACTTCAACTACCTCAAGCACTCGTGATGGTGACCGAAACGCCTCAAGAACACTGGGACTTGGGCATTTTCAGTCACATTGGCATTGACGCAACTGCCCATCGCTTTGTACTGCTGAAATCCAGAATGTACTGCCGCCCGGTCTTCGTACCACTTGCAAAAGCGGTGGTTGAATGCGATGGCGGCGGCGTCACGAGCTCAGACTATTCGCGGTTTCCGTACCGCAAGCTCAGCCGACCCGTCTATCCCTTTGACTTGGATACGACCTGGGCAAGCGCGATGTCATAACGTTTGCGCTTAACCCAAGCTGCTCTCAAAACCCGCCTTAATCTTCAACAGACTTGGTGGTAAGCCCACGGCTAATTTTTCAAAAAGTTCGGTGTGCAATTCAAACTCTTTGCGCCAGGCCGCTTTGTCGATTGAGGTAATGGTCGTGAACTTCTCAAGCGAAAAATCCATGCCCGACCAATCAAGATCTTCGTAGTTTGGCGTAATGCCAAAAACGTGTTCGTTACCTTTCGCTTCGCCTTCGATCCGACCCAACATCCATTTCAGAACGCGGGTGTTTTCGCTAAAGCCGGGCCATACAAACTTACCCTGTGCATCTGTGCGAAACCAGTTCACGCAGAAAATTCGGGGCAACTTGGCACCCGCTGCCTGAAGGTGCTGACCTAAAGACAACCAGTGTTGAAAATACTCGGCCATGTTGTAGCCACAGAACGGCAACATCGCAAAGGGATCCCGACGCACCACACCTTGTTCACCCACAGCCGCGGCCGTCGTTTCAGAACCCATGGTGGCCGCCATGTAAACACCTTCAGACCAATCGCGCGCCTCGGTCACCAACGGCACGGTTGTTGAACGCCGACCGCCGAAAATGAAGGCATCAATCACGACGCCTTGAGGATTATCCCACTCGGGATCGAGTACTGGATTTTGCGTTGCAGAGACCGTAAACCGCGCATTGGGATGCGCCGCTTTAACGCCCTTCTCTTTTGCTTGTTCGGGCGTCCAATCACGCCCCTGCCAATCGATGCAATGCGCAGGAGGGATTTTGCTCATGCCTTCCCACCACACGTCACCATCATCGGTCAGCGCCACATTGGTGAAAATCGTATCCTGAGCCAACGTGGCCATGCAATTAAAGTTCGATTGCTCATTCGTACCCGGTGCAACACCAAAATAACCCGCCTCAGGATTAATCGCGCGCAAGTTACCTTTCGCGTCTGGCTTGATCCAGGCAATGTCATCACCAATGGTCGTGATCTTCCAACCCTGTTGCGCCAACCCCTTGGGTGGAATCAACATTGCAAAGTTGGTTTTGCCACAGGCTGACGGAAACGCCGCAGCCACATGATATTTTTTACCCCAGGGTGCAGTCACACCCAAAATCAACATGTGTTCAGCCAACCAACCGGGCGAGGTTGCACTGGCCTCACTACGACCCATGTTCGAGGCAATGCGCAGGGCGAAACATTTTTTACCCAACAATGCGTTGCCGCCATAACCCGAGCCATAAGACCAAATTTCGCGCGTTTCAGGAAAATGCACGATGTACTTGGTGTTGTTACAGGGCCAGACCACATCAGCTTGACCGGCAGCCAAGGGGGCACCCACCGTATGCACACACGGCACAAATTCGCCAGTTGGGCCCAACACGTCATAGACCTTCTTGCCCATGCGCGTCATCATGCGCATGTTGACCACCACGTAGGGTGAGTCAGACAATTCAACACCGATTTGTGCGATAGGTGAACCCAGTGGCCCCATCGAGAATGGAATCACATACATGGTGCGGCCGGCCATGGCGCCTTCAAACAGCTCACCGAGCTTAGTGCGCATTTCGCCCGGTTCGATCCAATTATTCGTCGGACCCGCATCGGCTTTGTGTTTGCTGCAGATAAAAGTACGATCTTCGACACGGGCCACATCATCAGGTGACGAGCGCGCTAAAAATGAGTTGGGTCGTTTGGCGGGGTTTAGTTTATGCAACATCCCCGATTGCACCATTTCGGCACATAGTCGATCGTATTCTTCTTGCGAACCGTCACACCATACGATTTTGGCGGGCTTGGCTTTGGCTGCGACATCAGCCACCCATTTTTTTAAACCGGCGTGCTGAACGTAATCTGGTGCGTTTGAGGTGAGATTCATTTGCGTGTTTCAATTGGATTGCAGAGTCATACTTCGGTAACCCGAAATAGTAGCACCGAGCGTGCTTGGACGAAAACCTAATCAGTGGATATCCGCATAAGACTTGTGCATCATCTGCTCAAAAACTGAGCATTTTGATCGAAAGTGCACATCATTAGAGCAAGAAATCGCACATTAGACTAACTTTAACTTATATTGCACCAAATCAGCCTTTTACTGTAATTTAAGTTTCACCTTCAATGTCGATCGCGCCGATCATTCAAATGTCCACTCAAAATAGCTCTTTCGCCATCACCGTTCCTACTCGATTCGCACGTTGGCTGCTCGGCAGCCTGGTCGCACTCACTAGCCTAAGCGTGTGGGCACAAGCTCCAGTTGCCCAACCACTGACAAAACAGGGCTCCTGCCCAAGCGGTTATCACAGCAGTGGTAACTATTGCACACCCTCTTCTAGCAACGCGCGGTTTGCTTTGCCCGGCGTAGGATCATGCCCTTCGGGTTATCACAGCAGTGGTAACTATTGCTTGGCAAGCAGCGACAGCGCCAAAGCTGCGGTAATTAAAAGCGGTAGCTGCCCCTCAGGCTATCACTCGAGCGGCGCTTATTGTTTGCGTAACTGATGGTCAAGGTGCTGTTGCAACTGCGCAGCCGCCTCGCGATTCACCAAATGCTCAGGCAATTGCCCGCTCAAAATTTGCCTCGCCTGGTTCGCCACCGAGCGGCCCATCGCCCTAAGACTGTCATCAGTGACACCGGCCATATGCGGCGATAGCAGCACGTTTTCCATTCCGTACAACGGCGAGTCAAGGGGTAAGGGCTGTTGCACAAACACATCAAGCGCCGCCCCCGCCAGGCGCTGTTCACTCAACGCCTCGACAAGCGCCGGCTGATCAACAACAGCACCGCGCGCGACATTGATCAGGTAGGCCGTGGTTTTTAACTTGGCCAATAAGCTTTGGCTAACCAGCCCTTTAGTTGAGTCATTCAATGGGCAGGCCAAAACAACAAAGTCAGACTGAGCGAAGACCTGCTCGAGCGACGTGACTTCAATAAAGTCCAACGAGGCCCGCCCACTGGGCCGGTAGCCACAAACACTCATCCCAAAACCAAAATGGCACATTTTTGCAACGGCCTGACCAATCGCCCCCAAACCCACCAAACCGACCTTTTTCCCTGACAACTCGATCCCTTGATCAGCCAACGGGCGCGCGCTGGTCCAACCGCCTGCCCGCATGCGCTGATTCACGATTGCATTTTTATGCGCCAACGACAACATCTGACCGACCGCGAATTCAGCGACTGTCACCGCATTGGTGCCCGGCGCATTGGCCACTGCAATACCGTGTTTGGTCGCAACATCTATCGGGATCATATCCACCCCTGCCCCATGCCGAATCACCCCAAGCAAGTTCGGAGCCTGATCAAACAAGGCGGTCGGAATAGGAGTACGCACCACCACGATCGACGCCTCGCGGGCGCCTGCGATGAGATCTTCATCGCGCGTCGAGGCTGCCACTGACACTTGCGCGAAGGTTTGCATCTCTGCGTGCACCAAGGGATGGATTGGGTTGGTCAAAAAAATTAGTTTTG
>CAIYCP010000720.1 GCA_903924715.1 uncultured beta proteobacterium | reverse complement strand
TGACAAAATTCAAGACTTGCTGCGTCACTGGAATGCCGACACGGCGTCAACGGACGTATCTAACCACCTTGAGCAGGCACTGAGCAACGAAGCGTATGCGCAGTGGTCTAGCCACGCTCAGGCACTGAGCCACACACTTGCGCAAGAAACTGATTTTGCCCAAGTACTACATAACTTTTGTCGCTCAAAACAAACGTCCTAAGCTGCGGCTGTCGCCATGACTGGCGCAGGCTCTTTAATTGGTAAATTAATCAAGGCTGCCATTGCAGAAAGTGCAATGTCGGCGTACCACATCCATTGATAGTCACCAAAAGAATATAAAACCAAGCCCCCCACATAGGCGCCTAAGAAGGCACCAATCTGATGCGACAGCAAAGTTAAACCAAACAGCGTTGACAGATAACGCACTCCAAAAAGTTTGCCCACAATCGAGGCCGTCGGAGGCACAGTGGCCAACCAGGTTGCCCCTAAACCAATGGCAAAGATATAAAACGTCAGTTCAGTTTTGGGCGCCATCAAATACAACGCAATCAACACGGCTCGTGAGCCATACATCACGGCCAAGATATTTTTACTTTTAAAACGATTGATTTGAGAACCTACAAAGATACTGCCAAAAATATTCGCCAGCCCAATGATGCCAAGCGACCACCCAGCAACCCCAGGCGGCAAGCCACACAGATCTACTTCGCCTGGCAAATGCGTGACGAGCATCGCGATATGAAAACCACAAGTGAAAAATCCCAAGTGCAGCAAGAGATAACTCGGATTTTTAAAAGCCTCTTTCACTGCAGCGCCAGCGCTACCACCTGCAGCCTGAGATACCGGAGGTGCAGGCACGTTTTTGGTCAATTTGTTGATCAACGGCAACGAGAGTAGCGCCAACAGCACCAACGACCACATGGCATTCATCCATCCCAACGATTGGATCAGCCGCGTCGTGATCGGCGCAAAGACAAACTGCCCCATCGAACTGCCAGCATTAATCAACCCTGCCGCATTACCCCGCGCCTCTGCAGGGATTCGTTTAGAGACCGTTCCAATCAGAATCGAGAAGCTACAAGCGCCATTGCCAATCGCAGAGATAAACCCTATGGTAAAAATCAAACCCCAGGTTGAATCCATCAGCGGAATCAAGGCGGTCCCAACAACCGTCAAACACAACCCGCCAAGCAGCACCGGACGCGCGCCATGACGATCGGCAATGAAACCTGCAATGGGTTGCGCCGCACCCCAGACAAACTGCCCCACCGCCATGGCCAGGCTAATGCTGACAATACCCAGCCCGGTCGAGCTATTAAGCGGACTGATAAACAAGCCCATGGTTTGCCGAGTGCCATTAATAATCATAATGATGGCAGCTGCAGTCAGCGTGATAATGAGAACATCACGCTGCTTGAAAGTTTGAAAAAAACTCATGGAAGAACCTCTGATTGGCTTAGCCGATGGGTGCGGCCACCTTAACCTAGATCAATCATTCGATTCCTTGCTTTATTGGTTCAAAGCGACTAAACCCTCGAAAACAAAGAAATAAATGGCCAGACAGGCTAGAATAGAGGGCTTTTTTAACATTTATCGATTTACCGGAGCTTTAAGTCATGAAAACCGCACAAGAGTTGCGCGTCGGCAACGTAGTGATGGTCGGCAAAGATGCCGTCGTCGTGCAGCGCGCTGAATACAGCAAATCAGGTCGCAACGCCTCTGTCGTGAAGCTTAAATTCAAGAACTTGCTCACGGGCACCGGTAGCGAAACCGTTTCGAAAGCTGACGAAAAATACGACGTCATTACGCTTGACCGTAAAGAATGCACTTACTCATACTTTGCTGACCCAATGTATGTGTTTATGGATGCCGATTTCAACCAATACGAAATCGAAGCCGACAGCATGGGCGACGCTCTCTTTTATATTGAAGAAGGTATGCCCGTTGAAGCCGTTTTCTATGACGGACGTGCCATCTCAATTGAACTACCCACAATGGTCGTACGCGAAATCATTTACACCGAACCTGCCGTACGCGGCGACACCTCAGGCAAAGTGATGAAGCCCGCCAAAATCAACACTGGGCACGAGCTTCCTGTGCCCTTGTTCTGTTCGATCGGCGACAAAATCGAGATCGACACGCGCACTGGCGAATATCGTAGCCGTGTGATGTAAGTTGCTTGCTGCTTCAATAAAAAGGCCCAACAACACTGTTGGGCCTTTTGCATTCTGCACGTACAGCGTCGTCTGCGCATGACTGCGTAAACTAAATTAGCTCCCTGTCTGCCGCTCAAGGTCTGCCAGCCAGGTTAAGGCGTATTCACGATCCGATCCACACATCTCTGGCGAAGGCCGCAAGCCTGCGCAAAAGGCCGGGCGCTCTGGCTGGCCAAAGATTGCACAGCGATTATCCGGCAACAGCTGCACGCAACGCACGCCCGCAGGCTTGCCTAGGGGCATCCCTGGGATCGGACTGGTAATAGAGGGAGCGATACAGCAGGCACCGCAAGCGGGACGGCAGTTCATCTTCGCACCTGCAACAAAAACTGAATGACAATTCGCTGGCTCACTGCAGGCGATCAGTGTCCAAGAAATCTGGCAAGGCAACGACGGCAATGCCTTCTTCGACTAAAGCCTCGCGTTCTTCACGTGTGGCCGTGCCGCGAATTGGGCGTTCGTCGGATTCGCCTTCGTGAATACGGCGCGCCTCATCGGCGAAGCGATCGCCAACATTTTCTGTTTTGCGCACGAACTCACGCATTTGCTGCAGCACGGCGGCCTGCATCTGCATGAGTTGCGCCGCCTCAGGGTTCGCGGCCATGACGCTACGTGAGGTTTCTTGAGCTGCTGCAGCTGCGTCTGCAGAAGCGTTTGTTTCAAGGCGCGGTTGCTCAAAATGCCCGACGTTCAGTCGAGGCGCCGAGAGGCGCTTCTCGATTTTGTCGTTTTGACAGAGCGGACAGCTAATAAAGCCACGTGCCTGTTGCGAATCGTAATCTTCGTGCGAGCTGAACCAGCCCTCAAAGAGATGGCGATTACCACACTCAAGATCGAAAACTTTGAGTCCCATGAGCCTTATTTGGGGCTAAATCCCCACAATTCAATACTCAAAGTATACCGGAGGCCGCAGCACCAAACTCTAAGCGAGGCACCGCAGCCAAAAGCTCTTGGGTCACAGCGTGTTGAGGCGCCTGCAACACCTGTTCGGTCGTCCCCAATTCCACGATCTGACCACCCTCCATCACCGCGACGCGATCGGCAAAATATTCGACAACGCCAAAGTTATGGGTGATAAAGAGGTAGGCCATCCCGGTTTGTCGCTGAAGCTCTTTGAGTAAATCTAAGATTTGAGCCTGAACTGAGACATCAAGTGCCGAGGTGGGCTCATCCAAAATGAGAATCTTAGGCTCAACGGCTAACGCGCGTGCAATCGCAATGCGCTGACGCTGTCCACCAGAAAACTCATGCGGATAGCGCAGCACGGAGTTGGCTGGCAAGCCGACGCGTTCAAGCAGATCCGCAACACGCCGATGCTGCTCGGTGAGCGACCATTCAGGTCGAAGCGCAGCAATTCCTTCATGCAAAATTTCTCCCACACGCATCCGCGGATCGAGCGAAGCGAACGGGTCTTGAAACACAATTTGCACCTGCCCACGCAAGGCACTCAGGTCTGCACCCTTCGCATGCAAAATATCGTAATGCTCGATGGCCGCACGCCCACTGATCACCGCACTGCCATCCAGCAGCCTGAGCAAAGTCTTGGCAATGGTCGTTTTACCGCAGCCCGAGCCACCCACCAGCGCCAAGGTTTCGTTGGCATGCAGCTTGAAAGAGACGCCCTGAACCACCTTGTTATACGCCACGACTCTGCGCAGCAAGCCTTTCCGAATTGGGTAATGCACCTGTAGCTGCTCAACAGCCAAGACCACATTACTTTGATCAGCCACTAGAGGGGCGTTAGACTGCAGCTCTAATTTTTGCCCTTGTGGCGAGAGCGCCCGGCCGCGTTTGGCAAACGTCGGGATCGCTTCAAACAGTTCGCGCGCGTACGGGTGCTTGGGCGCAGCAAAGAATTGCTCTGCCGGCGCAGTTTCAACGATTTCTCCGTGACGCATCAGCGCGACGGTATTGGCGACATGACGCACCACCGCTAAATCATGCGTAATGAGCAATACCGCCATCCCCATTTCTTTTTGGATGTCCGCCAGTAAGGCTAGTACCTGCGCTTGCACCGTCACATCCAGTGCGGTCGTGGGTTCATCAGCGATCAGCAGCTCAGGTTCGGCCGCCAGCGCAACCGCAATCATGATTCTCTGTTTTTGCCCGCCAGAGAACTGGAACGGGTAATCATCGATGCGTACCTCGGGGTCTGGGATCCCGACACGTCCTAGCCACTGTACGGCACGCTCGCGGGCTTGAGCGCCGCGCAACGCGGTATGCCGTTCAATCGGCTCGAGGATTTGTTCAGAGATTCGCATCACTGGATTCAAACTGGTGCCGGGCTCTTGAAAAATCATCCCCGCACGCGCGCCTCGCACCGAGCGCATCGAAGCCTCAGACAAACGCGTTAAGTCAACGCCGTCAAGCTCGACCTGACCGCGCACGACGCGCAGGGCTTCAGGCAGTAAACGCATCAACGCCATTGCGGTCATGCTTTTACCCGAACCTGATTCCCCGACCAACGCGAAGGTCTCACCACGCTGCACCGTGAGCGCCAGTGCTTTCACGGCATACCGAATTTGTTCGTCGGCATCGATCGCAATATCTAGATTAGAAACTTTCAGTACGGCAGTATCTTGAGATACCTTTCCTGAAGCATCCACTGCAGGTCGATCCTCGCCTGCCAACCCACCGAGCTTGGCGCCAAGCGTACCGAGCTTAAAGCGCTTTGGTCTAAATGCACGCGTTCTAGGATCAAAGGCATCACGTACTGCGTCAGAAAACAAGTTGGCCGATAACACGAGTGCCAACATAAATAAAAAGGCCGTGAGCAGGTTCCACCAGATCATCGGATCGCGCGACATCTCTAGGCGCGCCTTCTCGATCATCGAGCCAAACGAGTTCATACTGGGATCAACACCGATCCCCAAATAAGACAACACCGCTTCATAGAGCACCAACCCAGAGAACTGCAGCACCACAGTGATCAGCACAATGTGCATGACATTCGGCAACAGATGGCGCGCCATAATGCGTGCGTGCGAAATCCCAAACGCGCGCGCAGCCTGCACATATTCAAGCTCTCGTAGTTTGAGGGCTTCGGCACGCAATAAGCGACACAAGCCCGCCCAGCCGGTTAAACCCAAAATCATGCAGAGTAAAAACAAACGTAAATCAGCACGCTGTGCCGAGGTTGGGAACATACCTGGATGCGTATCGATATAGACCTGCATCATCAACACACAGGCACCAATTAACAGCACACCCGGGATCGACGTGAGCGTTGTGTACACATACTGAATCACATCGTCGATCCAACCTTTGAAATAGCCTGCCGAAATTCCAAAAATAAGCGCAGGAGGCAACATAGCCACCGTAGCTAAGCTACCAATCACCCAGGCCGTACGAATACTTTTTAAGGCTTGCCATAGCACATCGTTACCGGTGCGATCAGTGCCCAGAACGTGATAGCCAGACGCCAAACCAAACACCGCACCAAACAGCAGACAGAGCACGGCCGCAGTGATCAAGACTGCTCGCCAGGGGATTTCGGTTTCGCCGTGCCAGATTTGCTGTGCAATCATGCGCCTTGATTGACCGCGTCCAATCAAACTCAGGGCTAAGGCAGCAATCAAACACGCCGCTAGTGCCCCAGCTGCCATGCCGAACGCCAGGCGCTTGAAGACATCTGCCCGCCACTGTTCATCAGGTGCCGTGAGATGTTTACCGCCAAAGCGCAAACGCGGAAAATCACGGCGAGGCTCGCCCCCATCTTGCAAAATTGACTCTTTTGTAAATTGCAACCACGCCAACGGCGCTGAATACGTTTTTTCAGGGCGCGCAAACGCGGTGTCTTCAAGTAAGGCATCGAGTACCGACACCACTTTAGGGGCATAAATCGGCGCCGCACTCGCCGGCGCACCCGCCACCGGTGGCAATAGGGGCTGATAGTGCAACGAATCAAGCAAACCAATCGCAATCAACACCAACAACACAACGGCCGAACACATCGCGGGTGTATTACGTGCAACCCTTGCCCAGGTGGCACGCAGTGCGTGCGAACGCGACACATGCCAGGCATAGCCCAATACCGTAAATAGCAAGGCAAAGAGCGCGATATCTGTCCAGAGGAAAATGATCTTTGGCATGGCGGTTACTCGAAGCGCACGCGCGGATCGGCGAGCGTGTACGAGATATCAGCCATGATCAAGCCGACGATGTAAAGAGATGAACCCAAAAACACCATGGCACGGACAATTGAAAAATCCTGACCACTGAGCGCATCGAGGGTATAGCTGCCCAAGCCTGGAATCCCGAAAAATGATTCGGCAATCAAGCTGCCCATAAACAATAAGGGCAGCGAGGCCACCGCACCCGTCAAGATGGGCAGCAGTGCATTACGCAACACGTGTTTAAACAACACGACCCGCTCACTTAAGCCCTTCGCGCGTGCAGTGCGTACGTAATCTTTACCAACTTCTTCTAAAAATAAACTGCGCAAAAACCGTGCTTCAGAACCCAGACCGGCAATGATGGCCACCACAATAGGCAGGGCTAAAAATTTAAGCGTATCCCAACCACCCGCAAACCCTGAGTACGGCACGAGCCGCAAGATTTTTGAAAATAACCATTGCCCCGCAATGATATAAAACAAACTCGAAATGGATAGCATCACCACGCACAACACCACGCCCCAAAAATCTAGTGCGGTCGTTCTGAAAAAAACAAGTACAAGCGAAAAAGCGATACTGATTGCCAGGCCCAACACAAAAGTCGGCACCGCCAGCGCCAAACTCGGCCACATACGTGCTTTGATTTCGCGACCAATGTCGCGCCCTTCATCAGAAGCGCCAAAATCAAACGTTAGCAAAGGCACTGAACGCTGATAAAAAATCGTATCGGTATATTTTTTGACGCCCTCTTTTTGGGTATTCAAAAAAAGCGGCTTATCGTACCCGCGCTCTACTTTCCATTTTTCGACAGCATCCGCACTCACGCGCTGCCCACCGATCGCTAAGCGCGCCATATCATCGGGCGTATTGACTGCAAAAAACAAAATGAACGTAAACAGGTTGACGCCTAATAGAATCAATACGCCGTAAAGCAAACGTCGCACAATATAGCCAATCATCGCGCCCCCTCTTTAGCCACATCACCAAAGGCAGTTTGTCGATCTTGACGGCGTATCGCACGCCAAGCAGGCCAAACAATCGCTGCAAGCAATAGCGCGAACAAGACCAACGGCCACCAAACCGGAGAATTCCACTCTGCAATTTTTTTACTACGTAGCACAGGATCAATCTTCATATACTGCAGTGTGTTGCGCACCATCTGTGTTGGCTTGGCATTGCCGACCCATTGTTGAAACGCCCCACCTGATTTTGGAAACAAACCAAACATCCACGGAGCGTCTTCTTGCAAAATCTGAATCATCTGCGCGACGACCTGTTCTTTTTCAGCACCGTCAGGCAGATCGCGCATTTTTTCAAACAACGCATCGTAAGCCGGGTTGACATAGTTTGAAGCATTTTCACCGCCCTTCTCTGCTTTAATGTTTGGCCCGTAAAGTAAAAACAAAAAGTTTTCAGCGTCGGGGTAATCGGCGACCCAACCCCACATATACATTTGCGCGACACCGCGCGCCATCTTTTCTTGAAAACGGTTGTAATCAGTTGCACGCACGTCAAACTGCACACCCAGTTGTGCAAACTGACGTCGCATCCAATCGAGTGTGGGGCTCGAGCCACCCACACCACTAGCTGAATCAAAGTGCAACACTAAGGGCTCGCCCGTACGCGCGTCACGACCATTGGGGTAACCGGCCTCGGCTAATAACGCACGCGCCTGATCCATGGACTTGCGCACAGGCTTGTCGTCTTTGACGTCATAGACCACACGATTGATTCCTGCGGGCCCTGACTGATAGCCCAAAATCCCGGGTGGGATTGGGCCTTGTGCCACCTGCGCCTGATCATTCTGAAAAATAGCAACGTACTCTTCCCAGTTGAACGCAATACTCAATGCCTGCCGCAGCTTACGATTACGCACTTGTTGCTCTGGTGTATCACCCAAACCGACGACCGGATCTTTCCAGTTAAAACCGAAGTACTGCATCTGTGCTTCAACCGTCGTGGGTAATTGAATGCCGCGCTTAGCGTACAGCGTGGCTTTTTCAATTGAATCACCGGCAGCTACGAGCATTGCCACCCCAGCATCACCACGATCCACTTGCGGGATGTCGTAATACCCTTGCATGAATTTTCCTTGCAAGGGAATACTTTCTTTTTCGATATTGAAAACAATTTTATCGATGAAGGGTGTGCGCTTGCCGCAATCCGCTAATAGGCCAGCTGCGCGATCTTGCGGCTCACCTTCACAGGGATAAGGCTCGCCTCGAAAATTAGGATTACGTACCAACACGTGACGACGATTTTGCAAAGACTCGGCAAGCATGTAAGGCCCTGTGCCTACAGGCCAATAATTTAACGACAGATTACGTTGGGCCATGCCCGGTTGTGTGTAGAAGCGATCAGCCTCCCAAGGGATGGGGGCCACAAAAGTCATGGCTAACCAGTATTTAAATTGTGGGTACAAGCCTTTCACGCGGATGCGCAAGGTGTGCTCATCCAGCGCCTCAACACCTGAAAAACCAAGGTCTCGCAAATCGAGCCACGGCAAATCTCGCGTGCCTGGTGGCAGATCTTTACGCAGTGCTGTATCAATCTCACGCAGACGCTTACCGTAGGCTTGCATCCCCACAACATGCTCAGCAAGCGTTGAAAAAATCGGCGAGGCCGCACGCGGGCTTGCCAGTCGACGGATGGCATACACATAATCAAACGCTGTGAGTTCGCGCGTGCCGGTCTGCTTGAAATCACTCATCACAAACTTATCTTGAAGCGTTTGAGCCTCTATTGGCCAGTAGCTAAAGCGACCGTCAGGATCTCGGGCAAAGACCGGATGGGGCTGATACAAAATACCTGGGCGCAGCTTAATATCGTAGATACTTTCGGCGATCTCTTTCGCTGAGGCGCTCGCGGGTAAGGCTTGGCCCGCTTGGTCAACGAAGCTTGGTTCAGACACGGCAACTGCCGTGCGCGGCGTTAACGCATAAGGTCTCTTAAGATAATGATAGCCATACAACGGTTCATAGATGTTGTAGGTATAAGGGGTTTCGTCCGTCGAATAGGATTTGGCCGGATCCAAAAACTTAGGAGAACGTTGTGTGAACGCCGTATACAACACGTTTTGATTTTCAGCGCCCGAGACATAAGGGCTATTGATAGGCGAATCAATACCTTGCGGGCCGCAACCGCTTAAGGTGCCCACACACAGCGCACCAACCGCGATCAGCCGAATCAATGTTTCAAACCTTAGCATTTCTGTTTTTGCCAACAGTCGTAGCGCCACACCCAAGGTGCAACAGCATGAGGCTCAGCCCATAACCCCAACTTTTCTTGTTTCGCTTTTTTTTCAATCTCAACGAGCGAGCGGTCACGTAAATATTTTCCACCCCCTTGCTGGTTGGCCCACGCCATCCCAGCTTGAACTTGTAAGCGATTGGCCGTGGTATCACCCACGGGGATATCACATACCTCACGCCCATAATGATCTTTTTCAAAACAAATCAGGGTGAGTGTTTTGCCCGCCACATGCTCAGCCAAATACTTACGCGAGGCCTCGCCATACGGCTGCCCGGGTCGGGCGCTGCCGTGCGCTGTTTCTGGGGCATCGATACTTGCCAGACGAATCCGATGCGTTTGTTGTTCAACCAAAATATTAATGGTGTCGCCATCAGACACCTGAACGATCTTGCCCGTCAGGGTAAATTGACCTGAGCCGTGCGCGGGGCGAATCAAGTCTGAAGCGCCGCCAAATCCGGCCAGACTCACTATCATCCAGGCCAGCAACCAGAGAGAATATTTTATGTAGGATTTCATCTAAGTCTATGAAAGATATTATTTATTTATACAAAAAGCATCATAACCATTTCGCCTTTCTAAAACGGTAATACAACGTGCCACAGATTGCGCCCATACCGCCCACCACCAACAAATAACCGTATTTCCATTTGAGTTCAGGCATGTACTCAAAGTTCATTCC
>CAIYCP010000719.1 GCA_903924715.1 uncultured beta proteobacterium | reverse complement strand
GATTGATTAATGCAGAGCCTGCATGACAGATTGCTCAATGTGTCGTGTAAAAATACTCAACGCATCGCGCAAAATTTTTATTCCTCTAATATTGCGGTTTAAAGGACCGACGGTATATCGATTCGGTAGCAGTCTGACTCACTGAATCAAGCTTTTAAGTCGCTCAGCCCAATATAAATAAGCAGGCTTAGAAAGATGTAGGCCGTCCCAGGTGTACTTGGGCAAAAGCCCTTGCTCATCATTCGCCAAGCCTGGGTTCAAATCAAGCCATTGGATATTGCGAACTTGTGCGAAGGCTTGAAGCTTTTGATTCAGTGCTCTCACCGCTTCAACGGCGTTGCCGCATTGCGGCCGCGAGCACTCAAGCGTTGCTTGCATCACGACAGTAATTTTATTTTTTTGTAATTCATCGACGATCAAGGTGTATTGCTTGAACGTTTGCTCAACGGTAGCGTGCCTAAGCAAATCGTTGATGCCAATCATCAAAAATACTTTGGCGGGTCGCAAAGCCACCGTTGCTGTCATTTCGCGCAACAGATCGTGGGTGGTATAGCCTGAAACACCTCGATTCAACATGCGCGTTTTTGGAAACAGGGCCTGCCAAGGCCCAGCTTCGGTGATCGAGTCACCCAGCATCATGACTTCAGGAGCTGCCAGCCCAGGCTTGGGCTGTGCGCATACTGGTTGCGTCATCGCGCTTAGCCCGAGCAAGCAAATGCTAAGCAGGCATGCGTAAAACGATTTTGCCAACATGCTTGTTTGTTTCCATCATTTCTTTAGCTTGCGCAAGCTGATCAAACGCGAACGCATGATCGACTAACGGTTTGATACGGCCGTCTGCAATTGCCGGCAAAACTTCGGCTTTAAATTCAGGTAAGAACTCAGCGCGTTGTTCAGCCGAGCGTAATTTGTTTGATACGCCAAACAGACGTAAGCGTTTTGAATGCAGGGCTAAAAGATCAAGCTCAGCAGATAGCACACCATCTACGTATCCAACCATTGCAAAGCGCGCTTCAAATGCCATACAACGAATACTCTCTGCAAATACAGAGCCACCCACTGTATCAACAACCAGGTTTGCACCTTTTCCGCCTGTTGCTTCCATGACAGGGCCTTCAAAGCCTGAGCCGCGCAGGCACAACGCTAAATCGAGACCATGCTCTTTTAGGCGAGCCAGTTTTTCTGGTGAACCTGAAGTACCGATGACTTTTGCACCCATCGCTTTCGCAGTTTGCAACGCCGCAACGCCAACACCTGATGAGACGCCGTGAATCAGCAACCATTCATGTGATTTGAGTTTGCCTTGTAGTGACAACATATCGTGTACAACTAAAAAGGTCAGTGGCACGCTCGCGGCTTGTTCAAAACTTAAATTAGCAGGTACGGAGAGGGCTTCAACGCTATCCATACAGGCATATTCGGCAAACGCACCACGGCAACGGCCCATGACTCGGTCGCCAATAGCGATCCCTTTGACTTCACTGCCCAGCGCGCTGACCACGCCTGCACCTTCCATGCCGATCGCGTTAGCTTGACCGCCTTTATGCAAACCGTGACCAATCACGAACTCACCGCGATTCAGGCTGGCGGCATGAAGGCGTACCAAAATCTGTTTGGGGCCAGGCGTGGGGATATCGATTGTGCGTTGTTCGAGAACCGTTTTGTTTTCAACGGTTTGCATCCAATATGACAGCATTTTGCAACCTCAGGCGTTTTGAATAACCGAGAGCATACAACTATCTGACCTGATGATAATCAGAAAGCTTGGCTTCATAGGTGAGTCGCCAATAATCGAGCAAGCTCCAAGGCTGATTGGTGACGATACGTCCCTTTGCATTTTTGTACCACGTCGACACAGCAGGGTGACTCCAGGAGAGCTTGCTTAATAATGAATCGATTTCGTCGTTGTAGCGATCGTGTACTTCTTGTCGACATTCGACCGAACGAATGTTTTGAGTATTGAGTGCTTGAATGAGCCCCATAAAGTAACGGCTTTGACATTCTGCCAGGAAGAGGGCGCTGCCACCATGACCAATATTGGTGTTAGGGCCGTACATCATAAAAAAGTTTGGAAATTCGGGGGCGGTGATCCCTAAGAACGCTCGAGGATCATCATCGCCCCATTTCTCTCTGATGGTCACGCCGCCTCGACCTTGTATGTCCATGGGCCATAGCATACGACCCGCTTGAAAGCCTGTTGCCATCACCAGGATGTCAGCTTCAATGATCGTTCCATCGTCGAGTTCGACCGCGCGCGCATGAACCTGTTTGATCGCTGCAGTTTCAAGTCGAACGTTGTCACGTTTGAGCATTTTGTACCAACCTGAGTCCCCCAGCACGCGTTTACCAAAGGGCGGAAAATCAGGAACGACTTTTTGCAGTAAGTCATCTCTGCCCGCGAGTTCACGACGAATATGTTTCATCATGCTTTCGCGTAAGCGTGCATTAAAGGCACTGATAGACTCAGAGCCCCCCTCCCAGGTAGGATCAATTTTTAAGGCTTCAAATAGGCCATCACCGAAGGCCCAAAATAACTGAAAGCGGTACCAGGGGGCGTAGAACGGGACATTGTTCAATACCCATTTTGTATCTTCACTGACGACACCGTCGATGTTCGGCCTGCGAACCACCCAACTACCTGAACGCTGTAAGACGGTGAGCGACGCGACTTGATCGGCAATCGCAGGCCCAACCTGCACAGCGCTAGCACCAGTGCCAATCAGGGCAATTTTTTTATCTTTGACGACTAGGTGCTCAGGCCAGGCCGCAGTATGGACCACTTGCCCCTCGTACTGAGACAACCCAGGCAGTTTTGGAATTGCAGGGCGGTTTAGTTGCCCGACGGCACAAATGATCGCGTTGGCTTCTTTGGTATGAGACTGTCCTGTTTTGTCTGTTGAATGCAAGAGCCAAGTCTGGGTTTCTTCGTTGAAGACGGCCGCAGAGACTTCCGTATTGAAATGAACGTGCGACCGTACTTCATACTTGTCTGCGCAATGTTGTAGGTAGGCCTGTATGGCGTCGCGTTGCGAAAAGTAGTTGGGCCAGTTGTTATTCGGTTCAAATGAAAATTGATAGAAGTGATTCGGGGTATCGACTGCACATCCTGGGTAGCGGTTTTCGTACCAAGTCCCACCCACCTCATCATTTTTTTCAAAGATGGTGTACCGAATCCCAAGCTTTTTAAGCTGGATTGCAGCGCATAAACCCGAGGCGCCCGCGCCGATAATCGCCACTTCAAAGGGGTGTCCCTTGGTCTTGAATATTGGTGTGGGTTTGGGTTTGGGTGGAGCCTGAGTTTCAGTTTGGTCTTCGGCACGCAACATGTGCTGATCGCTGACCCGTAAGCCGACTTGTTCAAGAAGCATCGGTACATAGGTTTCTGAAACAGCTTCACCGACTGCGGTACTCATCATTTGTTGAATGATCTGACTCGAAGGTGCGGCCATCACAGGTGTCTGTGTGGCATTGATATCCTTGAGACAGGTCGCCATGCGATCGCGAATACTAGAGGCAAGCTCGGGGGGAATCGATTCAAGATGCTCCCAAGCTCCACGCACATGTGGCGCGATTTGTTCAAGTAACGATAGGTCACCCGTTAGATGAATGAGCGCCATCGCCAAGGGCACTGGGTTCGCCCCTTCAAGGTGTGCGCGTATATCGGTCAGGGCGGTGTCAGGCATTCGTTTTCTACATTAGTGGGCAGCATGCAGGGCATGGATCGGATTCAATTTAACAAATTTGGCGTATTGCTCTAAGAAAGACAAAAATGCGGCACCGCACCATTATCAGAGTGTGCGGGATGCCTTGATATCGGTCAGGTTTAATGAAAAGATTCGTTCACGCCCATTCATCACCACGACCGCCATCT
>CAIYCP010000718.1 GCA_903924715.1 uncultured beta proteobacterium | reverse complement strand
TGCTGGGTCAGCGCTTGGTGTACCCAATCAACGGTAATTTGGCGTTCGTGCAAGCCTTAGTGGATCAGTATGCTGGCGATGCTGCGTTGATTTCATTGCGAACACGTCAAAGTGCGACACGGCCGTTTACCGTCATTAAAGAAATGGAGACACGTGCGCAGCAAGCGTATACAGAAAAAATCAAAGATATCCAAGATAGTCTGCAGGCAACGCAAGAAAAATTGCAGGCCTTGCAAAAAACTGCGCCAGCACCCGGTGCGGCTGCGGGCGCTGCGATCCTAACGAAAGAGCAGCAAGCCGAAGTGGATCAGTTTAGGAAGGTTGCCGCTGAGAAGCGTCGTGAATTAAAAGAAGTTCGTAAGGATCTCAGGGCGGACAGCGATGCGTTACAGTTTTGGATTAAGGTGCTGAATATTGCGCTGATCCCAGCCTTGTTGGTGGTGTTAGCGTTTGGTTTGATGGTTTATCGTCGCCGTCAAACGCGTTAATTGGTTTGACGCTTATTTGCTTGCAAGATTGTCTCAACTATAGTCTGACAGTCTTGCAATCATTTGCTGCGCTGATCTCTCGCCAAGGCCCTAGAACGATCCTAGAATGATCCGTTAGCGAGGTTGAAACGAATCGATAGCGACTGACGCTGTTTCAGCACTTTAGTTCGCTTTGATGTTGCCATCTTTAATTATTTTGGCGTACTTTTTGATATCGCTCTGCAGGGCAGCTTGAAACTGGGCAGGCGAGGTGCCAACGGGTTCGATCGAATATTTTAAAAATCGTTCTCGAATTTCAGGAGTAGTCAGGGTTTTGTTCACTGCCTGGCTAATCTGGTCTGCAACCTTGGCCGGGATCTTAGCTGGGCCTAAAACACCCCACCAAACTGAAACCTCATATCCCGGCAAGCCAGCTTCACTCATCGTTGGCAACTCGGGCATTTCTGCACTCCGTGTGCTTGTTGTAACGGCGATCGGCCGCAGCTTTCCAGATTTAATGTGGGGCGCAGCAGATGGCATTGTTTCGAACATGATCTGGACTTGTCCCCCAAGTAGATCGATGATGGCTGGAGCACTGCCTTTGTATGGGACATGAATCAAATCAAGGCGCGTCTCTAGTCTGAATATCTCACCAGCAAGGTGTGGGGTTGAACCGCCGCCTGTTGAAGCAAATGCAAATTTTCCGGGTGATGCTTTGGCGAGCGCAATCAGCTCATTGACCGAGCGTGCAGGTAACTCTGGATTGACGACCAGCACTAAAGAGCTTTGTCCCACCTTCGTAATGGCCGTGAAATCCTTGTCTGCGTCGTAGGATAATTTTTCATAGAGCGCATTGACCATCGAGTGCGTTGTGGCCGATAACATCAAGGTGTAGCCATCTGGAGCCGTGCGCGCAACATATTCACTACCAATCGTGCCGCTCGCGCCCGGTCGATTTTCGATGATCACCGGCTGCTGATGGGTTGCCGTGAGCTGTTGACCAATCGCGCGCGCGATGAGGTCATTTGGGCCTCCGGCTGGGTAGGCGACAACGATACGCACTGGAGCCGAGGGCCACTTTTCTGTCTGAGCCTGTGCGGTTGGGTTCACCCAAGTACCTAGGGCGAGCAGCATTGAAATCAATCTACGGTGCATGATGTTTTGTCTTTTTAGGGTGACTAAGTATCTTTTTTTTGCTCACTGC
>CAIYCP010000717.1 GCA_903924715.1 uncultured beta proteobacterium | reverse complement strand
TTGAAAAATCCCCACGTGCAAAGTCTGGCCCGAACGCCCTGGCAGGATTAAACGCTGCGCCGTCAAAGGGGCCGCCCATTGTGCCCATTGCCATGACATAAGCACCCACGGCAAGCGGTGCAGAACTGCTGTCAAGTTTCGGACCGTTTGTCATGCTAAGTACCAACAAGACCATGCCAAAGGTCAGAATGGCCTCGAAAGCAACGGACTGATAAATCATCCCAGCTGCGGGCACAGTGGCGGCAAGGTTGCCTCCGGTTCCAAACAACATGGCCGCGGCACACGAACCCGTTGCTGCGGCAATCATTTGCACAAAAACATAACATGCAGCCATCGGGAATCCCATGTCACCGCGCAGCGCGAAGGCGAGCGTCATGGCTGGATTGAAATGTGAAGAGATATCACCCAAAAAAAAGACTGCAGCGACTAGCCAGAGCGCAGCACAAGCCGAGAGAATGAAGGCGAACTGATAGGGCGCGAGGGTCGCGCCCCCGTACCCCGCTAAGATTGCCGCACCGCCTGACAATACAAACGTCAGACCTGAGGTACCAATGAACTCGGCGACGAGTCGCCGAGCGCGGTGATCATTGCTTTTCCAGTCGGCGGTGAAACGATCGCCAACCTGCTGCCGTAAGGCCTGTTGGCCGGAAATATTGGAGTTAAGGTTGGCGCTCATGGATAGGTCTCCTGGTTATGCTTTAGCAGCAGGTACGTCTGCAGAGCCTGGACGCGTCATGTTGATAGGCACCACGACACGGTCGAACACCGCTTCTTCAACACCTTTGGCAAGAGCGGCTTGCTTAAGTGTCGTATTGTTATCGATCGCATAGTGTGCAATCTCTGAGGCTTTGTCGTAACCAATAACAGGCGACAGGGCAGTCACCATCATGACCGAGCGATCAATATTTGACTTGAGTTGCGCTTCATTGACAACAGCACCTTCGATCATGAACTCGCGGAAGTGATCACACATATCCGCCATAATCAATGCTGAGTGTAAATAGTTACTGATGAGAACGGGTCGAAAGGCGTTGAGCTCAAAATTGCCTTCTGAACCACCCATTTGCACAGCAACGTCTGAGCCCATAATCTGAATACAAACCATCAGCATCGCTTCAGCTTGCGTGGGGTTGACTTTACCAGGCATGATTGAAGAGCCAGGCTCGTTAGACGGAAAGGTCATTTCCATTAAACCCGTGCGAGGGCCTGAGCCAAGCCAGCGCATATCGTTCGCGATCTTGAACAGGGATACGGCGGCGCACTTGAGTGCAGCGTGGGCACGCACCATACGATCCAAGGTGCCTTGCGCTGTAAATTTATTGGTTGCTGTTTTGATCGCAAAGCCAGTCATCTTAGTCAGTTCTGCAGCAACTTCATCGCCAAAGCCAACGGGCGAATTTAGCCCGGTGCCTACCGCGGTGCCACCCATGGCAACCTGCAAAAGCCCTTGCGTGGCATACGTCACATCGGCGATCGCATCATCAAGCGCGCCCACATAGCCTGACCACTCTTGTCCAACGGTTAGAGGTGTTGCATCTTCAAGATGCGTACGCCCGATTTTGACAATGGTTGACCATTGTTGCGACTTCACATTCAACGCGTCGCGAAGCCGCTGCAAAGCAGGGATTGTTTTCTCTGTTGCCATTTTGTAGGCAGCAATGTGCATCGCGGTGGGAAAAGTGTCGTTGCTCGATTGACCCATATTGACATGATCGTTGGGATGAATAGGTTCTTGCGCGCCTAACGTACCACCGACGAGTTGAATGCAGCGGTTTGAAATCACCTCGTTCAAATTCATATTTGATTGTGTGCCCGAACCTGTTTGCCAGACGTACAACGGAAACTCGCTATCGAGTTTGCCACTGATGACTTCGTCGGCAACTTGCTGAATTAAGTTTCCTTTCCAGGCGGGAAGACGCCCGGCCTTGGTGTTGACCACCGCCGCAGCTTTTTTCACATAGCCGTAGGCGTGATAGACCTCTTTCGGCATCTTGTCGTGACCGATATTGAAATGAATCAGGCTGCGCTGTGTTTGAGCACCCCAATAATGGTCTGCTGGTACTTGAACTTTGCCAATGCTATCGAACTCTTCGCGCAGGCCGGTCGCTGTCAGGCCGATGGGTAAATCAAGTACTTTTGGAGTGGCTTCGGTTGTCATTGTTTTCCTAGAGAGGGTAGATTGCGTGATTAACTGGGTGGTCTAAAACTGATGCCGAAGTCCGACTCCGACGACGGTACTTTGTGCCGTTTGAATTGCGGCGTAATTATTTCCGTATGACGCATAGGTATAGAGGTTTGTGCGTCGCGAAAAGCTATATAGGTAGGCAGCGCTGTAAATCATTTGAGGCCCTTTGAACGAGTTGGGCAATACGTCGCCCACCGGTTGCAAACGCTGCACGGACGCCAGAATGCTCGCCTCTCCTAGAGGGACGGTCATCCCTAACATCGCTGAGCTGGCCGCCGCCCCAGCCAAGAAGATTGCCCCTGACCCCAGCGTGCCATCCGAGAGCGGGCCATTTGGCGTTGTACCTGCGCCCGTGGGCTGTCCATTCCAGGCGCCGTTTCGAGTCTGGCCGTAGGCAAATGATATTTTTAGTGCGCTGAAGTCGTAGAACCCGCCCGCTAGCCAGGCTGTGGGGTTTGGATTGGGTGGGCCATTCGGGATATTGTCAGGGCCTCGTAGCTGATCGTAGGCGATGGCAAGAAGGAGGGGGCCGCTGGCATATTTGGCGCCAAGTGTCAGCGCACGCAGATTGTTGTTCGTTTGAAATTGAGAGCCTTGATTGATAGCTAGGCATGTGCCGGTGGCGCACGAGCCGTTGTCTGCATAGATACTGGTCATCTCGGTAGCAAATGAGTAGCCCACACCAATGGTCAAGGATCTGGTCGCTTGAGCCTGAAGCAGCAGCATGTTGCTATAGCGTACTGTATTCGCTGAACCAAAAGAGGCGCCAATATTTGCCTGTCCGAAGCCTTCGATGAATGGGTCGATCGGCAAAAAATAATTAGAGGCAAGGTTGATCTGGCGGCCTAAATCCAGCTGCCCAATCTCGTTGTGTTTAATGCCAACGGTCGACTGGCGTCCGAATAATCTGTCGCCTTGCTGGGCGTTTCCGTTACCGGCGTTAAAGCCATTTTCTAAAGTAAAGCTCGTTTCAAAACCACCACCCATTTCATGCGTGCCGCGCATTCCAAAACGCGAGCCGCTTTGTACGCCGCTCGAAATCCCCCAAAATTGATTTTTTGGGATGACAGGGTCTCTTGACTGACTGACTGTTGCATATTGAAGGCCAATGTCAATGATTCCGTACAGGATGATGGTATCTTGGGCCCGTGCACTAGTGAAGTGACAGATGAGTAACAAGAAAACGACAGTGAATTTTTTCATATAAATTCAGACGTAGGTGAGATTTTTGCCGTACAGCTTGTTATCGGATGCTGTACAGCCGTTTGCCCTGCTTAATCGTTTGGACAACACGGATATTTTTAATGTCATCTGTATCAACCTTTAAGGGGTTGCGATCAAGCTCGACTAAATCGGCAAGCATTCCTTCGGCAAGTAGACCTTTAGACGTCTCTTCTCTGTATTGATAGGCAGCATTCACCGTAAAGCCTTGCAGCGCTTTATAGACATCGATCCTCTGCTCTTCACCGAGTGTTTTGCCACTAAAGGTTTTGCGATTGACCGCACTCCACACTGAAAATAGAACATTTGGACCAGAGGAGGGCGTGTCATTATGAATCCCAATTTTGACGCCCAACTTGTCAGCAGAACGTAAAGGACTGATGTTTTTGGCCCGCTCTTCGCCTAGTATTTTTAGGTAAACGTCGCCGTACAGCCAGATGTGATTAGGCAGTGTGATGGCCATAATATTTTTTTCTTTATATTGCGCGAGTTGATCATCGCGTACAAAGAATGAATGAGAAATCACGGGTCTTCGATCTTCAGTGACACCGGTTTCTTTCATCGCTTTGCTCAAAGCCGAAAGAGTCATGTCGATTCCCGCGTCTCCGTTACTGTAGCCAAAGTATTGAATATTTTTTTCATAAGCGAGCTTCGCGTAGTGGTCTACCGTGCCTTGGGGGGTGAAAGGAAATCCACGCCAATCTTGACTAAAGCCCGTTGTATCTAGAAATGGTTTGGTGAAGTAGGCAAAACGTAATTGAGGCGCACCATCCGTAGGAACCATGATTCCTGCCACTTTGAAGCCCCTGTCTACTTGGCTATAAGTCCCAAACTGAAAATTAGGGTTTGACTTCAGCAGTGAATCGACCACGTCGTAAGTTGGCAAGGCGATCAAATCAAGTGAAATTATTTTTTGTTCGATGGCCGTGCGCATCTTATTGATCTCGTCAACAGTCGCTTCATAACTTTGGGCCGTCGTAAAGCCATTTGAAAGATAGATCTGTTCGGTCTTACGGTATGTATCAAAAGTAATGTCTTGAGAGTATGTCCCCACAGCGCGTACAACCGCATCCATGAAGGGCGAGCCCACTAGTTCTCCGGTGAGCTCCCCTGTTTTTGGATCTGTTGGTATAAATCCCGCGACGGCCTTGGTGTCCCGTGTGATAGCAAGCTTTTTCAGTCCTGCTGAATTGACTAGGCCTGTTAGCGTTGAAATATTTTGTATGAGTAAGGGTTGATCTGGGAACGCCTTATCCAAATCTGCTAAAGACAACCCCCCGTCAGATAACATGGCCTCTGAATAGCCAGAGCTAATAATCCAGCCATTAAAGAGTTTGCCTTCAGTGAGCAGTTTGTTGATCGCTTGCGCTTTTGTGTTGGGCGGATTTTGAGAAAAATAACCCAAGTTCACCCCCAGCGTATTTTGTGCAATCAGGGCAAAGTGTCCCCAGCTGTCTATGAAGCCAGGCATTAAGGTGCGACCCTTTAAATCGTATAGAGTTGGGTTCGCGCCAGCCTGTGCCAGTGCTTGAGCTTTATCCCCAGCGAACATAATTTTGTCATTTTGGACATAGAGCGCCTCGACGTATTGTGGGCTTTCGCCCTGCATCGTGAGAATGTCGCCATTGAAATACACAGTTGACGTATGCGCAAACGCTGCTAGCGAGTAAAAAGTTAAAAAGCATCCGAGAATTTTTTTTGCGATATGCATGATTTTTATAGGCAAAATGGGGAGACCAAAGTCCCTCAGGAATTTACTTGAAAAAATAAACATTCTGTTTGGCGTTATTCGGGGAAAATGAACGTGAGTGTTGCCCGAGCACCCCAGCCCTGAGGCCCTTCGGGTGTCGAGCTTACGTAGTAGGTGGCACCCAGACTGAACTGCACGGGTTGCTTGCCAAAGACCTCTAGTTTAGAGACCCCTGCATACAGCGGATTTGAGGTGCGGCCCGTGTCATAGTTGTACAAGGCCTGCATATTTGCGGAATAAGTCCATGCACTTTTGGTGGTGTACGCAACAAATGGCTGACCATACAGATTATTTTGTGTGCCGTAGGCGGCGTTGCCGCCCGCACTCCACGACCTATAGCCCAGTAAACCGTAAGTCCAGGGGCCATCACGGTTCAGGACGACTCCGGTCACGCCCACGCCGGTTTGTAAAGATCCGAAATTGCCGGTGTTATTGAGCGGCGCAGAGACGTAAGGCCCAACGCCCCAAATCCACGACGAACCGGTTTTAGGTGCAAAGAAAGACTCGATGGTGATGCTAGAGACACCATAGCCAGAAAAACCATTCAAGCTATTCATTGCTGCAGCAGCGAGAATTGGCCGAACAATAAAAAGGTCTCCACCGCCTAAGTTAATAGGTGCCACGGGTTGTAGCAATACAGTCTGATTACTACCTTGCTGGTTGGCACCCATCTGGCCGCCATACGACCACTGAATGGGCATCGAAATCATATTCGCCAGGGGGTTGGCCAACTGCTTGGCCATTTCCTCTTTATCCATGGGGGCGGACGATGCTGCCTTAGTCGCATCAGCGACCTCGGCGCGGGCTGAGATCTCAGCGGCGAAACACGCGTTGGCAAAAGTGATGGCCGACCAGAGGGCCACGTTTATTTTTATACGGGTCATTTATTGGAGCTCGTCAAGATTTAAAAAAAATTATTGAATGATCCAAGCACGCACGTGCAGTCAAAATACCCTCTTCGCGACGTTTAAATCCTAGCATGAATTTTATTAAATAGTTGTAATACCACTTTTGAGCATGAGCCTAAAAGCCTCTGGTATTTGAGAGCCGCGGAGTTGGCTTGACTATTTTGCGCTTTTGGGTCGAGGTATTTCGCGAAGTAGTTGTCGGTGCCTCTATGCCTTTAAAAAACTTTGCCGTTCAATCGCCACTTTTTTAATGTTCTCAATCGGGCGAAGTAGGCTGTAGTAAGCCGGAATACTTAGTCTGGGAATCCACTCTTCAATCCCGCGCTGTAGCTGAAGAAAATCTTCCATAATGAGGTCAAACTCTTCTTGAGATTGCGCTTGTGCAAACCGAAGTTGAATGGCGTGCAGCATATCGAAGGCATCGTTCACTTTAAGTTGGCTAAGCGTTTTTCGATAGTTTGGAATAAAACGATATAACGGATATAAGACAGCTAGACTGCCTAGAATAAAAAACCAAACTCTGTCGAACAGGCTAGCAGCCCAAAAAGGAAAGTACTGGACACTGTGCGGTGCGCCATTCGCCAGATAGTGTTTGGCGAGTGGAGCAAGCGGGATGTTGCTGTCTTTGTACGACGGAAATTCATCGGGCTTGGCAAAGAATTGATCGCGCGAATCGCCTAGGTGGTCAATTGCCATTAAAAATAAAAGTTGCAGCGCTGGATGAAGATCGTTTTGAACGACTAAAGTCAGACTCGTCGCGACCATATTGATATCAGTGGCAGGGTAGGTTGGCGAAATCGTAAACGAGCCTCTCGGAATCGACACCAGATCCAATTGAGGGAGATACTTGACGTAGGCAGGGGCGAAGGGAAAATTGGCAATTTTAATATTGGGGTCGGCGAGGAGTCTTTTAATGATTGGCGAGTCAATGCCATCGACTGTAACTAGGGCGTTGATGTCACCCGCTAAAAGCGCATCGACTGATTTCAGATACGCATCTTCAATAAGATGGACTGTACCGCCTACGTCATCGCGCCTGGTCGCCAGGATTTGGCGAACAATAGTGTTTGAGCCAGAGTTTGGTTGGCCGATTGCCAGACCGGTTTTCACAAAATGAAAAATCGGTTCATCGCCTAAATAGGCGTCGCCGCGATAGAAAAGCCACAAAGGTTCGTATTGTGAGCTGCCCAACGACCAAACGTAATCAAGTTCGTGCTTTTTATGCAGGCCGCCCAACACCAGCGCACTTTGAATCGAGTCTTCGCGCTGCATGGCCAAGATGGGTTGTTTGCCCCCCTCGGTGTATGTCAGGTTTAGCTTGACACCATGTTCGGCAAAAAAAGACACTAGTTTTTCGCCGTACATTCCATCCGAAGTTCCTTCGCGACCGACGGCAATACCTAGAGTCTGAGGCGGCAAGGGTTGCCAAAAAAATATGAATACGACCGCAGCAATCGCAAACATTAGTAGGTAGATCCACTCGTAACGCAGGACGTGATTCCAGGCATGCCCCTCGTCACGCAATAATTTGGCTGTGCGTTTTGTTAGAGGTATGGGCTTAGCTAGGGTTGCGACGATCGGTCGCTGCTTTTTTTTCATTGTTTTGCTTGGTCTGGGCACGTGTGATGATAGCCATGCTAGCGCAAAACCATGTGTGCGAGTGATACCAATAGAAAAGCACGCAAATGATGCCCAATATCCGTAAATTACTGTTACCCACGTTGCTCGCAATAATCATTTCAGGCGCCATTGCAGCCTCAAGCCCGATTCTGCGCCAGCGTATGCACGAGCTGGTCACCCAAACGACCGAATGTATTTCAAATCCCTTGGCAATTTCTTCAGAGTGTGGCCGCTTACAACTTTGGCACGTCTCTTGGTTGATGTTCACAGCGAATCCGGTGTTTGGCAATGGCACCATACAAACGTTTGGCCCCAAGCTTGAAGAGTACTGGCGCCAGGGAATTGTGTCAGACTTTGTTTACCGTCAAGGGTTTGGTGAGCCGCACAATGATATGCTCTTCAGTATGGCTAGCCATGGGTTACTGGGGTTGGCTGCGCTGTTGCTGATGTATGCCGCGCCGATTTGGATTTTTACACGACGCTTAAGTGCAAAGGTGTCGCAACCAGCACGGGTCGCCGCGGCAATGGGCTTGGTCTTGTGTCTGGGATTTTTTGTTTTTGGCTGGACAGAGCTCATGTTGCGAAGCATTCGCACGATCGGCTTTTATGCGATGTCGATCGCGTGGTTACTCGCCCTATCCGATGAAAATTTTTTAGCCTGTCAACATAATAAATAACTGGAGAATTGTATGGTTCGTCTAGCAGACTTGCCCGAAGTTGAGCGACAGCATCATCTAGATCGTGTAAAACAGATACCGAATATGCCATCACCGCGCTTGATCTCTGGGCCGCCGTTGAATCAGCGTCGGGTTGCGTTAGTGACGACGGCGGGCCTTCATGCAAGAACGGATCCGCCCTTTGATACGACCGGTAACGGAACCGATTACCGAGTCATTCCTGAGGGCACTGACTCTGGCGATCTTGTCATGAGTCATATGTCAGTGAATTTTGATCGCTCTGGGTTTCAAGCAGATTGCAATGTTGTCTTTCCACTGCAAAGGCTTAAAGAACTTGCAGCAGAAAAATTTGTAGGCTCTGTCGCACGCTTTCATTATTCTTTTATGGGCGCGATCTGGCCCACGACAAAGTACGAAGCTAAAGCAAGAGAGTTAGCCGAGTTGCTCAAGCGGGATCATGTCGACGCAGTGGTGCTTTCTCCGGTTTGACCGCTTTGTACGTGCGCCGTGAGCGCCGTCGGCCGTTATTTAGAAGAGTTTGGCATTCCAACTGTTCAAATTAGCTTGATCAGAGAGCATACCGTTGTCTTTAATCCCCC
Source organism: uncultured beta proteobacterium (assembly GCA_903924715.1). Taxonomy (GTDB): domain Bacteria; phylum Pseudomonadota; class Gammaproteobacteria; order Burkholderiales; family Burkholderiaceae_B; genus Zwartia. The sequence continues at coordinate 1,407 of CAIYCP010000717.1, read as the reverse complement.
AAGAGCGCTTTGGGTTCCTTTTATGCTGGGGCGTCCGTACGGTGCACCAACGAATACAGTATTTCAGAAACGGGTTTTACAAGAGGCTTTGAGGCTTCTTGAGCATGATCGCGAACCCATCATTCAAGACTTTACAGATGATGCTCCTCCTGATCAGTTAGGCTATGACGATCAACAGTTGGTCTGCCCGGTGAGCTTTCCAAGTCAAAGCAAGGTCGGTACGTTGCGCGAGCGGGTGATCAGTGAGGTCGGTCAACTCAAGGCCTGGCATCAGGTGAGTACTCAAGCGCGTAACAGAACAACCCTAGGCGTCACCGGCGCATCGCCTGAACGACTCGCAGATTTTGTGACCTCTTGGTTGGGGGCGAATGCTGAGCAGATTTTGTACACCCCAGATCAGCCTGCGGCTGTCAGCTTAAAGTTTGCAACCGATGAACTGAAGTCATTTTATTTTGAATCAAAGCTTGCTCAACCAGGCCAACACAGCGCAAAATCAGTGCAGGATTGGTTTTGGTTTGAAACCAGCGGGGGCGAAGCTCTTTTAGCGCTACGTGCAAAGCTTGCCGCTGAGGGTGATCCAGCCTTTAAGGGGCTGGCCACACTGAGTATGGTACCTCGCGTGGTGTTGGATGCACTGACGCGCCATTAATCAAACTTATTAAAGGAAAAAAATGAATCAAGTTCTTGAGACAAGCCAGAGTATTGCGGATACCGTGAAATTCAGTCTACGTAACTTACCTTTGCTAGAGAGTGGCGCAACGATGGCAAGCCTGGGCAGTGCGCCGGGTTTATGGGCGCATTCAAAGGTGTATTCGACCGGCGGCGAAAACGCCTTACATAGTCATGATGTTGAAGACCACTGTTTCTTGATTTTGCAAGGAGAGGCAACGTTCAACTTTGGCGATGGCAGTTCAATGATCGCGCGTCAATTTGAAGGCGTGCTCTTGCCCAGAGGAACTCAGTATCGGTTTTCGGCGAATCCGGTTGGTAACTTGGTCATGTTCAGAGTGGGTGGCGCAAGCATTACGAATCATAAGGATATTGATTCTTATGAATTGCCTAAAGAAGCTGCAAAAAGTAGAAAGTTTTCAGATGGCTCGCAGGGAGATGCCTCTAAAGGAGGCGCGCATGCTAAGCCTACTGTATTTAAGATGGGCGCTTTTTTTGCGCCTGACTGAGCCGTTACTTGTATTCAAGCCCGGCGATATAGTCGGCCAAGATCGTGAGATCGCTTTCTTTCACCAATGAAAATGCCGAGGTCATGTTTCCATCCATGTCGTAGCGGGTGCGCGCTTTAAAGCCCTGCATTTGTGTCAGCAGGTAATCGTACTGTTGGCCAGCGAGACGTGGAATATGTTGAATGCCTTTGAGTGCTGGGCCGTGACACTGAGTACAGTTGTATTGTTG
>CAIYCP010000716.1 GCA_903924715.1 uncultured beta proteobacterium | reverse complement strand
TCCTCTTTTCTTGACGACCTCGGTGCCGATTCACTCGACATGGTCGAGCTAGTCATGGCACTCGAAGACGAGTTCGAAACCGAAATCCCTGACGAAGAAGCTGAAAAAATCACGACTGTTCAACAGGCCGTTGATTACATCAACTCGCGTTCTAAGTAATAGGCTGCTGCAAGTTTTGGTTGGCGGTGTGAGCCATCAGCAAAGCTGCGCAGGGTAGGGTCAGTTAGGCGGTTAAGAAGTCTGGTGCAAACACGACCTGGGTGCTTAGGCCCAACGCTGTGTTGCCCCGTACGTCTTGACCGCCGTTATCACATATAAGGAGTGATCCGTGAAGCGACGTGTCGTCATTACAGGCCTTGGTATCGTCAGCCCAGTGGGTAACGATATTGCGACGGCTTGGGACAATATCGTGAACGGTCGATCGGGCATCGGACGCATCACGCGGTTTGATCCTAGCGCCTTCAATGCGCATATCGCAGGCGAAGTTAAAGATTTTGATGTCACTTCGATTATTCCTGCAAAAGAAGCCCGCACCATGGATACCTTCATCCACTACGGAATCGCGGCCGGCCTGCAAGCTTGGACCGATTCTGGTCTTGATATCGCGCAAACGGATCCCGAGCGCGTTGGTGTGATTGTTGGCTCTGGTATCGGTGGCTTGCAGCGCATCGAAGAAACCCAAACTGAATATTTACAACGCGGTCCGCGTAGGATTTCGCCGTTCTTTGTCCCGGCCTCATTGATTAATCTGATTTCTGGCCAGCTCACCATTATGTTGGGTTTGAAAGGCCCTTCGTATGCTGTGGTGTCGGCCTGCACGACTGGCTTGCATTCGATTGGTGATGCTGCCCGCATGATTGAATACGGCGATGCTGATGTAATGGTCGCAGGGGGCGCTGAATCAACGGTGTCTCCGCTCGGGATTGGTGGTTTCGCGGCCATGCGCGCTTTGTCGCAACGCAACGATGATCCCACCACGGCTTCGCGCCCCTGGGATCGTGACCGCGATGGATTTGTTCTGGGTGAAGGCGCCGGTGTGTTGGTGCTTGAAGAATATGAGCATGCCAAAAAACGTGGCGCACGTATTTATGGTGAATTTGCCGGCTATGGCATGAGTTCAGACGCGCATCACATCACCGCACCTGATCGCGATGGTCCTCGCCGCGGCATTGTGAACGCGTTGCGTAATGGCGGGATCAATGCCGACCAGATTCAATATGTCAATGCGCATGGTACGTCGACGCCTTTGGGCGATAAAAATGAAACCGAAGCGTTGAAACTTGCCTTCGGTGACCATGCTAAAAAATTAGTGGTGAATTCAACCAAATCAATGACCGGGCATTTGCTTGGGGCTGCAGGTGGGATAGAGGCCGTGTTTGCAACACTGGCGGTCTATCATCAAATATCTCCGCCCACGATCAATATCCTGAATCAAGATCCAGAGTGCGATCTCGATTATTGCGCCAATGCGGCGCGTGACCTCAAAATTGAGATTGCGCTGTCGAATTCCTTCGGTTTTGGTGGTACGAACGGTTCAATGGCAGTGCGTCGGGTTTAGTGTTTCGACGCACGTTGCTTGAGTCTCCAGACCTTTCCCAACAACTGCAACTGACCCATCCCAGATGGGCGCTTGCGTTGTCTTGGGCGGCGTTCGGGATTGCACAGTCGGCCCTAGTGCTGGGCGTTTCTGGGTGGGACATCCCTATCTGGGTGATCGTCCTGGGCGTTGCACTCAGTGCACGCACTTATGGGGTGGTTCAACGAAGGCAACAGACCTGGCTTCGAACCCATTACTTGTATTTTGAC
>CAIYCP010000715.1 GCA_903924715.1 uncultured beta proteobacterium | reverse complement strand
TGGCAAAACCCCTCGCTGACGCCTGCTCCCGTATCCGTCGGCCCCGACTAGCAAGCGGCCATCCATGAGCGTCGATCGTTTGATCGAAACCCTGAGTCGCCCTGGTGCGCAGCTTGCTGCGCTCTACGTGGTCATGGGCGATGATCCTTTACTCACCATCGAAGCAGCCGATGCACTGCGCGTCGTTGCAAAAACTGCGGGCTACCTTGATCGCGCCTCGTTTTTGATGGATGCGCGCAGTGACTGGAGCGCCTTGGGTATTTCAACGCAAAGCGGGTCACTATTTGGTGACAAACAACTGGTTGAAATCGCATTACCAACCGGAAAACCCGGCAAACAAGGTGCCGACGCACTCATTGGTTTAGCCAATCGCAGCAAAGGTGTCAGCGACGGCGAGGTCTTAACCATTGTGTCGCTGCCACGTCTGGATAAAGCGTCGCGCGACAGCAAATGGGCGAGCGCACTTTTTGCGGCAAGCACCCTGCTCGATCTTCCAAACGTCGAACGCACCCATTTGCCTAAATGGATCGAGCAACGACTCGCACGGCAAAAACAAAAAGCCGAACCTGCAACGCTTGAATGGCTTGCCGATAAGGTTGAAGGCAATTTGCTTGCCGCACATCAAGAAATTTTAAAGCTCGGCCTGCTCTTTGATGAAGGCCCCTTGCCCGCCGAGGCTGTGCAACAAGCCGTCATGAATGTTGCGCGCTACAACATCTACGGCTTGCGCGATGCGATGCTCATCGGCGACGTACCTCGTCTGGTACGGATCATGGACGGCTTGAAAGCCGAGGGTGAGGCCCTTCCACTTGTATTGTGGGCAATTGGTGAAGAGATCAGAACGCTCGCACGAATCTCTCAAGCAAGCGCTACAGGACAAGACTTGTCCTCCGTGCTACGCTCACAGCGTATGTTTGGTGCGCACGAAACGCTGGCACGTCAAGCTTTAGCACGGGTTGCCGCACGCAACTGGCCCGCTGCGGTTCAACACGCGCATGAAGTCGATCGTCTCATTAAGGGTTTGCAAGTGCCCGGTCGCTTGCAAGATCCCTGGGAAGAAATGACTCGGTTGGCCATGCGTGTCGCGGCCGCCGGGACACGCAGCTAACAATCGCCACTTTTATCGCTTGTTGATATATTCATGACCACTTTACAAGAAACGATGCAACAAATCGGACGTCAGGCGCGCGACGCCTCGCGCGTTCTGATGCGTGCAAGCGGCGCTCAAAAGGCTCAGGCGTTATTGGCCATGGCCGACGCGCTCGCGCAGCAACGTGCGTCTCTACAAAGCGCCAACGCAAAAGATGTGGCTGCAGCACGCGCGCGTCAACTTGAACCCGCCTTGCTCGATCGACTGACACTTTCAGAACGATCAATTGACGTCATGATCGAAGGCCTGAAACAAATCGCTGCGATGCCAGATCCTATTGGCGGTTTGTCCGCGACCACCGTACGTCCAAATGGGATGCATGTGGCGCAAATGCGCGTGCCACTCGGCGTGATTGGTATTATTTATGAATCACGTCCAAACGTCACGATCGATGCGGCGGCCCTGTGCTTAAAGTCGGGCAACGCGAGTATTTTGCGTGGCGGTAGCGAGGCACTGCAATCAAATCTTGCGCTAGCAAAAATTGTTGAGCTCGGTTTACTTGCGGCGGGCTTGCCTCAGCACGCTGTCCAAGTGATTGACACGCCCGACCGGGCTGCGGTCGGTGAACTGATCACGATGACCGAATATATCGATGTACTTATTCCGCGTGGTGGAAAAAGCCTGATCAAACGTCTCGCGGCTGAAGCGCGCGTGCCAATGATCAAACATTTAGATGGCAACTGTCACGTCTATATCGATGCGCAGGCTGACTTAAAACAGGCCGCCGATATCGCGTTCAACGCCAAGACTTATCGCTACGGCGTATGCGGTGCGATGGAAACACTTTTAGTTCATCAATCGGTCGCAGCCTCGCTTTTACCAAGCCTTGCCCAGCGCTTTCTGGCGCACGGGGTTGAACTGCGTGGCTGCGCGCAGACTCAGAAACACGTTGCACAAGCAACGTTAGCCACGGACGAAGACTGGGCCATGGCGATCGACCACACGCTGACTCCGGCCGTGCGCTTGTCGCGGCTTGTGGTGCCGCACATGCAGAAGCAGCACAGCGGGGTCATTCTCATGATCGCGTCGATCTGGGGCCGCGAGAGCGGCGGCCGCATGACCTACAACGCCGTGAAG
>CAIYCP010000714.1 GCA_903924715.1 uncultured beta proteobacterium | reverse complement strand
GTTACCAATATTACTTCTTTCAAACACTTTTTCGCCCAAGCGGCCAAAAATTACCAAATGTTTTATAAGCCGTATGCCGTATCCCTTAATCAAAAACCGATCGTTGATGTTATCGTTGTTAGGCGTAAACGCGTTGGGCACATAAATACGGTCTTGCGTCACCCGACGCGGTTTACTGGGCTGCGGCTCGCCCGACTGCGCACCTGCCTCGGTGTTCCAGGCTAACAGCTGACGCATCCAGGCCAACTGCCGGTCGTACTCTGCGACGGCCGGTGGCTGCCCTGCCGCAGACTGCGCGCCGTGCGACCCAACTTCTTTGTAGCGCCAATGCGCCGCCATGCCAAACTCTGCAAACTCATGCATGGCCCGGGTACGAATTTGCACCTCGAAGGGTCGCCCCGTCTCATCGGACACAACAGTATGCAAAGACTTATAACCGTTGGGTTTAGGACGTGAAATATAGTCATCAAACTCGTCAGACACTGGCACCCATAACTCATGGACCAGCCCAAGTGTGGCGTAGCACTCGCGCTCATCTTGCACAATCACCCTCAAGGCGCGCACGTCATACAACTCACTAAAATCCAACTGCTTGGCGCGCATTTTGTTGTGAATGCTATAGATGTGCTTGGGTCGTCCTGACACTTCAGAGGCGATCCCGCGCGCCTCGAGGCCCTGGGCCAATTGTTCAATCGTCTGACCAATAAAGTCTTCACGCTCAACGCGTTTCTCTTCAAGTAACTTAGCAATATCCTTGTAGCGCTGCGGGTCGGTGAAGCGAAAAGCGAGGTCTTCCATCTCCCACTTGATTTGCCAGATCCCCAAGCGATTCGCCAGCGGCGAATATAAATCAAGTGTCTCGCGGGCCAGCATTGGATCGCACGGCCGTTTTTCTGTCGCCAACCAACGCAGCGTTTGCAAGCGCGAGGCCAGGCGAATCAACACAATGCGCAAATCGGCTGCCATCGCCAACAACATTTTGCGCAACATCTCTTTTTGATCGATCGAATCGAAGGCGCCGTGGGTGGCACCGCTTGCAAATGAACCCAAGCGGGATAACGCACGCGTACCCTGTACCAACTGAGCCACCTCAGCACCACAGGCCTCTAAAATCGGATCTGTGGACTGGGATTTGGCAGTACCAGCCTCGTCGGCTGCCGGCACTAACATTAGCAGGGCGGCCACACGCGTGGCAACGTCTGCTTGCATATCAGTCAAAATTTGCGCTGACCCATAGGCGTGGGCCAACAGGGTTTCGCCTCCGGGTGTGACCTGTTGCGCCAGGCGCGGGCTGACCCAATCTAGCGTACGTTGCACGAGCGCTTGATCAGCAGCCACGAGGCCGCCGATCAATGTCGTGAAATCAAGAGTTGAAGCCCTATCCAACGTAACCTAGTGAACCGTCAACCATCAAACCGCTGCGGTCACAACGATTTCAACTTTGTAGTCTGCGCTGGCCAGACGCGCTTCGATCGTTGCGCGTGGTGGAGCATTGCCCTCAGCGACCCAGGCATCCCAGGCTTTGTTCATACCATCAAACTCTTTCATGTTGGCCACAAAAATCTGCGCCATCAACATACGCGTTTTATCGGTACCTGCTGTGGCCAGCAACTTCTCGATCACGGCCAAAATCTGCCCGGTTTGACCGGTGATATCTTGGGTCGTGTCGTCGGCGACTTGACCCGCCAGATAAGCAACGCCGTTATGCACGGCCATGTCAGACAGACGTTTACCCACGTTTACTCGGTGAATGTTACTCATAAAAATCCTTGATTCAAATTAGGCAGCAGGAAGTTCAAACACATGACGCAAATACGCCAAATACGCTTTGTCATCACACATCGTTTTTTCGGGCGCATCTGAGACTTTAGCCACGGGTTGCCCGTTGCAGCGAATCATTTTCATGACAATCTGCAGCGGCTCGTGACCCAAGTCATTCGTCAGATTTGTGCCAATACCGAAGGCGGTTCGGCAACGCCCCGAAAAGCGACGGGTCAACTCGATC
>CAIYCP010000713.1 GCA_903924715.1 uncultured beta proteobacterium | reverse complement strand
GCGCATAGTAAAACGGCGCTACTTTATTTAGACCCAGCTTTTCATCATCGTAGGGGCCGATCCACTCAGCCGCATCGATCGTTCCTTTTTCGAGTGATGAGTAAATATCGCTAGGCGGAATCTGCTGCGGGACTGCACCAAGCTTTGACAGCACCATCCCACCAATACCACCGATACGAATTTTCAACCCTTTGAGATCTGCCAGGGATTTAATCTCTTTGCGATACCACCCACCCATTTGCACGCCCACGTTGCCACAGGTGAAATTAATGATGTTGTATTTTTTGTAGACTTCACGCACTAAGGGCAGTCCACCGCCATACATCAACCACGCATTGTGTTGACGGGCATTCAAGCCATAACTTAGCCCTGTATCAAACGTCAGTGCGGTGTTCTTGCCAATAAAGTAAGTACTTAAGGTGTGATTACATTCAACGGTACCGTTGCTCACGCCATCCATACTTTGTGGAGCCGGCATGATTTCACCACCTGCAAATACACGGATCTCAAATTTACCGTCTGTCAGTTGAGCAACGCGTTTACCGAGCTCTTCTGCGGAACCATAGATCGTATCCAGTGTCTTGGGCCAGCTGGTCGACATACGCCATTTGACCGTCGGGCTTGCTTGAGCAAACGCCGGTGCGCCAATTGCGGCTAAACCAGCGCCAGCTGCTGTTGCAGTTTGGGTAAGAAAGCGACGTCGTTGCATGCGGTTCTCCAAGGAATGAGTTAAATGAGCATACTGATAGATGAAGCAAAGATCAACAACTAGACATACGACGGCCTCAGCTTTTGACGCCGTAACCACCTCCACCCGGCAAGCCGAGCTCGAGAATATCACCCTCAATCATATCGACCACACCTTTGGGGTGTTCGACTGCTTTGCCATTGAGCCACACGTGACCTGTGCGACCCGCCTGCCCACCTTGAATCCCCTTGGCAGGTACGCGTGTTCGTTCAGTTAATAAAGACACGCGCAGTCGTCCGGGCCAGCGCGACTGAAAGGATACTTTCTGACCCATTCCACCACGATGCGCGCCTTCGCCACCCGAGCCATCGATCAGACTTTTACAACCGAACAAGACCGGCGAAAGCATCTCGGCCACTTCAATCGGTGTGTTTGAAATATTGGCAGGGAAACCAGAAGTCGGTGGGCCGTCGCGATCACGCATCGCGCCCATTCCACCATTAAAAAAGAGAATGCTTGAAAATGACGTTCCAAGCAAAGGGTTGACGCCACGCATCAGGACAGACCAAAGTGGCGTACCACTATCGGCCTGAACGCGTTCTGGCATCACTGTAGCAAGCGCTTCAAACACTGCAGCCTGCAGTTGATGACCGATTAAGTGACGCGCCCCGACTGCGGCGGGTGGCTTAGCATTGACGATTGTGCCTTCGGGTGCAATCACCTTAAATAAGCGGGTAAAGCCATCGTTGTTTGGAATGCCGGGCGACAGCAGACATTTAAAAGGATAGATCGTGTAGGCGTAGGTGTGATTGAAGGTTTCATTAATCCCGAAACGAACCTGCGCTGTACTGCCGGTGTAATCGATGGTCACTCCATCGTGGCTCACAATGATTTTTGCTTGAATTTTGATACGCTCATCCCAGCCATCCGACTCAACAGAGCCGTGATACACGCCCGGCGGAATTTTGCGCAACTCACGCAAGGCGGCATCTTCGGACGCTTTGAAAATCGCAGCCGCGATCTCATTGATATCACTCAGCCCGTATTCTTCAAGCAACTCAACCAGACGACGCTCAGCAACACGCAACGCCCCTACTTGCGCCTCGATATCACCGCGCACTTGCTGCGGCAAACGCACGTTGGCCTCGAGCATTTGCATCACCCAGGGATTAAAGACTCCGGCCTCAGCCAGTTTGATCACGGGAAACCGAATACCCTCTTCAAATACCTCACCTGCATCGGCTGACCACTGACGACCACCCACATCTGACAAGTGTGCCACCGCCATCGCAAAAGCCACCAGGCGCTCACCCACAAAAATAGGGGCCACCATGGTTGCATCAGGCAAATGGCCTGTGCCAATCCAAGGGTCGTTGGTAAAAAGAATATCACCAGGCTTCAAAGACTCTTTCGGGAAAACTTTTAAAATTCCTTTAAGCGATAAAGGTGCGGTACCGATAAAGCCAGGGATACTTAGTGCAGACTGCGCGACCAAACGGGCCTCAGGATCAAGCAGGACGCAAGCAAAGTCATTAGACTCGCGTACCACCGTCGAGAACGAAGTGCGCTTTAACGTTGCGCCGGCCTCATCGGTGATGGCGATCAGTCGATTCCAGTAAATTTCTAAGTCAATTGGGCTCATGATGTAGTCTTTGCCTTGTTCATGCTGCGCGACCTTGACGGGCGCCGAGCGTCATTCTTAAATTACCGTGAACATCTAATATAAAAATATCACCCGGGCCCACGACCACCGTTGAACCGGGTTGCTCAATTAAGGCCGGTCCGTCATAGGGTTGATCTGTTTGAAGTTGTTCAAGAGACAACACAGGTGTTTGAACAAAACCTTCAATGTCTGGAAAAAACACCTGTCGCACGCGCGCGTCTTGCTGACCTTTACCGACCTGTGCCTGAGCACGATCAACCTCACCACCCTGCGACGCTTTAGCCGTTGCTTCGACACGCCAGTTCACCGCCTCAACGCGTTGGCCAACTAGCTTGCCGCCAAAACGTGCGGCGTAGGCCTGCGCAAACGACGCCTCAATGACCGCCTGCTCTGCTTGCAACAAGTGGGCGGGCAGTTCGGTTTCAACCTCAAAGCCTTGGCCGACATAACGCATGTCAGCGCTGCGGCGAAATGAAATCGTCTCTGGCGCCACACCGGCTGACTCGAGTTCTTGCCGTAAAGCGTCTTCCATCCCAAGTAATAAGGCTTCGATTAATGACCAATCCATCTCGCTCAAACGCGCATAACGCGTGCGGACCATATCCATTTTCATGGGCGCCACCAACAAGCCGAACGCCGAGAAGACACCTGCGTTAGCGGGCACTAATAAATCGGTGCAACCGCTACGGCGTGCAACCTCACGGGCATGAATCGGACCAGCGCCGCCAAACGCAAGCAAGGTATAGCGTCGAATGTCGCGTCCATTTTCAACCGCATGAATTTTCGCAGCGACCGCCATGTGTTCACACACAATGCGATGGATACCATTTGCCGCTTCGATCACACTCAGCCCTAAGGGACGAGCCACATGCTCTTCAATGGCTTTTTCTGCCAAGTCTAGGCGCAAGGTCACCGCACCGCTCAAGGTGCCTTTGGGATCCAGATAACCCAATACCAGTGCCGCATCTGTCACAGTGGGGCGCGTGCCGCCCAAGCCATAGCAGGCAGGGCCGGGGCTTGACCCTGCACTTTGTGGACCCACCTTGAGCAAGCCCGTGGTATCGACATGGGCAATACTGCCGCCGCCCGCACCGATTTCGATCAAATCGATCGTGGGCAATCGAACTGGCAAACCACTGCCCTTTTTAAAACGCTGTTGCCGAGCAGCCTCAAACTCGGTCGTGATAGAAGGTCGACCATTTGAAATCAAACACGCCTTTGCGGTCGTACCCCCCATATCAAAGGCCATCACGTTTGGAGTATTTGAAACGCGCGCTGAATGTGCCGCACCCAGCGCACCCGCAGCAGGCCCGGATTCGAGCATACGGATGGGCATGCGCTCGCCGAGTTCACGCGAAATGACGCCGCCATTCGATTGCATAATATGCAAGGTCGCCTTCAACCCCGTTGCACGCAAGCCATCTTCAATCGCACCCAGGTAACTGCCAACCATTGGCATGACACAAGCGTTCAAAACCGTGGCAACCGTACGTTCGTATTCACGGATCTCGCCTAAGACTTCAGACGAGAGCGAGATCGATAACTCGGGCGCGACACGTTGAGCAATTGCTTTGACCCGTTGCTCATGCGATGGGTTCGTAAAACTATGCAAGAAACACACTGCGATTGCACGCACGCCCGCATCACGCAATTGACAAATGACCTGTTCAACTTCGTCATCGTTCATTTCGATCACAACTTGACCGGCAGCATCAACACGCTCGTTGACTTCTGTGCGCAATGCTCGCGGCACAATCGCATCAGGCCCTGGCGCAGTGAGATCGTACAAGTCATAGCGTAACTCGCGTGCAATCTCAATTACATCGCGAAACCCTTTGGTCGAGATTAGACCTGTGACCGCACCTTTCCGCTCGATTACAAGATTCGTCACTGCAGTGGTCGCACCCACCACCACGTCGGTGACCTGCTTCAACGAAAGCTGATGCTCTTGCAGCAACGCCAATAAACCTAGGCGAATCGGCATCACAACATCAGGTGCGCCCGTTAGCACTTTAGACGTATAGATCGTGCCATCTGAGCCTAACAAGACAAGATCAGTGAAGGTTCCACCTATATCGAAGGCAAAACGAAAGCGGAGTTCTGAAGCGACCATTTGAGCAGGCATTATTAACCCTTCACCTTCGAGAGTTTGATACCTCGGTCAAAGCCTTTTTCAAATTTTTTGTTTTCAAAGACATCGTCTTTAATCATGAAAAATTCTTGTAAGGCGCGCTGTTCTTCGGTTGTCGTGTGCATGGTCGTCCG
>CAIYCP010000712.1 GCA_903924715.1 uncultured beta proteobacterium | reverse complement strand
CGTGACCCGGGCGCCCTCGAAGCAGCCTTGTTTAGACCACAAACGGGCTACTACGCCGATATCATTGCTGAGGCTGCAGCATTGCTAGAAAGCCTCGCTATTAATCATCCCTTTGTAGATGGCAACAAGCGTATAGCTTTTGCTGCTGCCGACGTGTTTCTGCGTATCAACGGCTGGTGCCTAAAGAGGCCATCCATGGTCATCCACAAAGAGATGCTGCAGCTGTTCGAGGCTGGCACTTTTGATATCGCCCACCTTGAACCCTGGCTTCGAGAGTTTGCTATGACTCAAGAGTAATAGGATTAGTATCCCCCTCGCAGACCAAAACCCAAAAATCAGAGATTTCAGCACCTCAGGCGGTTCGTGATGTTGTTATTGCTGACCCGCCAAAACTATTTCGAACTGATTGGCTCTACCCCATAACGGGGGATGAGCGTTGGCTGCTAAGAGAGAGCCAAGCCAGGAGAGCGAGGGAAACTCTGCGCCTTTGATTGCCTGATCCGATCACCTGCGGTCTGAGTGATTTTATATTCAACGATCTCAGCGTAATGGATGCATCGTGATCATTGCGCTGAGTTTTTGGCTTCTGCCATCTCTTTTTCACTACGCACCGTCAATACCCCCATCTGACTTGTCCGATAAACTGGCACAACGATTTCAGGGCCTTGAGGTGTGTCTAAATGTGCGATGTGCCTGATTTCTGTACCTCTGACGGGCAATTCGAAAATAGTCCAGGATTTATTAGCTGGATTGTATTTAGCCAAGCGGTCATTCGTCCATAAATTCGCCCATACATTGTGCTGGTTATCGATTGTTGCGTGATAACCCTGCATGGTTTTTTCTGGGAATGGAATGATTTCTACTTGCTTCGTTTTTGTATCGATGCGGGCAAGCGATGAACCCCAGGAGTTACCCACCCACAGGACATCGCCATTCTTATCCGTTCCCATCCGACGCGGACCTGCCGACCAAGGCATAGGCGCGTTAAATCCCAAGTCACTCATTGATTCGTAAAATTTACGATCTGTCTCAGGGATGGGGGGCGTTTCTACATCCGCTATCTTGATCGGGGTGACCTTGCCGCTTGCCACATCTGCATGATAGACCGTATCCATAGCCATTTGCGCCCACCAGCCATTTCCATCACGATCAGCTGCGACGCCATATGTTTGTCCTGAGCCTTTAGGATTTGGATCAGGGATCGTCGATTTGTATTCTGTAAATTTCTCTGTCGTGGGATCAAAGCGCACGACGCCTTGTGGTGTTGAGGCCCATACCATCCCTTTGTTGTCTACGTCGACTGTCACTGCACCGCCAACAGGTGCCATGCTTTCAGGGGTTTGATAAATGGTAATTTTGTCTGCTTTGGTATCAAGTTTTCCAAGTGCGCGGCGCCCTGGGTTGATATCAAACCACAGGTTGCCAGCTGCATCGCGTGCTAAACCGTGCGATCCTGCAGCCATGCCATTTTTTGCTTCCGTTTTAATAAAACTCACTGCACCTGACTTCCTATCTACCTTGCCGATCGATACATCTCGATTAGCTGTAATGGAGGTGAAATAGATCGTGCCATCAAGACCTAATGCGCCATCATGCGGTAACTCACCGATTTTAGAGGTTGTACCTAAGGCCCAGTCGGTGCCATCATTTGGGTTGTACTTTGTACCGATCCCTGAGTCTGCATTGATTGGCAGGTCATACAGTGTCCACACTGCGCGCGCGGACTCACCCGTCGGTCTGGGTCGCTCCGTGACTTTCATGGAAGTTGTGCCCGGACCTCGCGCATTAGCGAGGTATTGGGCAAATTCTTTTTGATGATGCTCAATCATCTGGTTCGATTTATCTTGCGAGCCGGGATAGACACCTGACACAGGCACCGTTTTCATCAAATTGATAATCTTATTCCAGCCCACCGCATCAAATTTGAATTGCAGCAGGTAGGAGGGCGAGTGACAGCCCGCACAATTATTCATGAAAAGACTTTTCATGCGTGCATCATGCACCGACTCGCCAGGTAACGCCGCCATCATCATCTCACTAGGCAGTTGACGATATCGCGTTTCAGCGTCTGAAATTGCTGCGAGCTTTAAATCTTGCGCATTATTTTTTGAGGTATTTAGACTTACATATGCTCGATTAAACCCTAGAGCCTGTGCCCAGACTTTATAGGATCCCTCTTGCATGGCAGGAAAATAAAACTTGCCCGATTGATCTGTATAGACACTGACTGTTTTGGTCGAGCCATCAAGTTTGGCTGAGACGGTTACGCCCTCCAGCGTTTTACCGTCCTCTGCGGTGATGGTGCCGTGCAGGACTTTATCTGCAGCAAAGCTTTGTGCGCCCAATACTAGGCCGGCGAATAAAGCGATGCGCGCTGCGTAATGATGAGTCATATTATTTCCCCTTTGGCAGTGAGGTCTCAACCGCCTGTGCGGGCACAGGTATTGTTTTGATATAGCTAATGATTGCATCGACCTCAGTCGGTTTTAAATAGTGCTGAAAGCCGGGCATGTGTTCGGCCCCGTTATTAATAAAGACGCGCATCACCTCATCGTTACCTGCGGCTGAGCTCTTGTTGAGCATCGGCCCATAGGTTTTGGCACCCATACTGGATTGCAAGTGACATACCCCGCAGGCTTGTGCCAATAATCGCTGACCTGTCTGCTGTGTGCTATTTGGAGTGATGGGTTCGGCTTGCACCAACCCTGCTTGGCTCAGGACTAAACCGGCCAAAGTGAGCGTGACAAAGGTGATTTTCATTTTGTCTCTTATGTGAATGATATTTATAACAACCATTTTCACTTTGAAATTTCTATACGTCGAGAACTTTCATGCGCGGGTTTACGCTTAGTTTTGTACGGTAGGCGTAAAAATAGAAGCTTTATTATTTAATTGACAGACTTTCTTTATAAGTCATTGGCGCGATTCAAATGATCGCTCATCGCTTGCACAGCGGCTTGCGTGTCATGCGCAGCAATAGCATCAATTGTTTTTTGATGTTCACTGAGGGTAAGTGACCTGCCCTGGGTATCCTTTTCGCAGACCAAAACCAAAAAACCTGAGAGTGAATCACCTCACGCGGTTTTGTGGTGTGGTCAGTGCTGCCCCGCCAGAGGTATGATTGATGTGTCCACGACGCTCAATAGGTAAGGCCGAATGAAAATCTCATGTCCTCACTGCCATAAACTGAACCAACTTGCGATTGAGCGCCTGGCGAGTCAACCGATATGCGGTGCTTGTAAAAAAGATTTATTGTCAGCGCCGCTTGAGGTCGATGAGCAATTGTTTGGTGAGTTAACCGCGCAGTCGCCATTGCCGGTGATCGCTGATTTTTGGGCATCGTGGTGCGGTCCCTGCAAGACGTTTGCGCCGACCTTTCAGGCAAGTGCGCTTAAGCACACGAATGAAGCCCTGCATGTCAAGATTAATACCGAAGACAATCAAGCGCTGTCCCAGCGGTTGAGCATTCGGTCAATCCCGACGTTGGCTGCGTATTCAAAGGGCAAAGAGTTGACGCGCGTGAGTGGCGCCCTACCTGCGCCCTCGCTCGAACAGTTTGTGCAGCGCGCGATACAGGACGCTGCCTAGTCACTTAGTTCTTGGGCATTGATTTGAGCAAAAGTTGCATCTGTTCTTTTTCGAGCACAGCTGTCTTTTCAGCATATTGTTGATAGTCCTTGGGCCCCATATATTTAATTTCCATCAGGTTTCTTTTCACCATGTCGGTGAATTCAGGATTTTTGATTGCACTGGCAAAGGCGCGATCCAGCTTGCTAACAATGGCGGGATCCATGCCAATCGGCCCGACCACGCCAAACGGCGACAGCGCCACAACGTTAAAGCCTTCTTCTTTTAGCGTTGGTACGTTTGGATAAGAGTCAAGGCGCGCCTCTGACAGGCTGGCTAACAGACGGGCGCGACCATCCCTAATAAAACCGTCTAACGCGGGGGAGCCTGCCCCGACAAAGATATCGACTTGACCGCTCATCAAACCTGTCACGATGTCTGATGCACTTTTGTAGGGGACATGAGTAACCTTGAAATTGCCGGCTCGCGCAAACGCTTCCATTGATAATTGAGGGGTGCTAAAGATACCTGGCGAGCCAAAGGGATAACCAGGATGTGCTTGGGCAGCTATGGCGAGCTCTTTGACAGATTTCCAGTTTGAGTCCGCCCGCACCGCGATCAGATAGTTGTAATCCACCAGTGAGCTAATAAAGGTGAGATGCTTAATTGGGTCGAGGTTGGTCTGCACGACGTGTTGCTGACGAAAGATGCCCACCGGCACAATGCTCAGCAGGTATCCATCCGGTTTTGCATTGATCAATTGACTCGCGCCAAGTGTGCCGTTGGCACCGGGTTTGTTTTCTATGATCAGAGACTGTCCGAGTTCTGGGCCTGCGAGCTTAGCCAACGATCTCGCAACGACATCCGTGCCCGAGCCTGGCCCATAGGGCACCAGTAATCTGATCTGTTGAGTTGGAAAACCTTGCGCGCAGGCAATTGTCGTAAAAAAAGACAGGACAGAACTCAGGATCAAACGTGGAATACGCATAGTGTCTCCAGTGGGCATGTCATGGTGCTGCGACGTATGTGTCGCCGCGATTTTTATTATTTATAAACGACAGTGAGTGTTTCTGCGACGAGCGCCGGCTTTGCGACACCTTCAATCTCAACGGTATTGCTATAAGTCAGTCGCGCACCGCCTTCGATCTCGTCGTACTTTTCTAGTGTGCG
>CAIYCP010000711.1 GCA_903924715.1 uncultured beta proteobacterium | reverse complement strand
CGCTGCGCCACACCAAAGCGGTGCTGCTCATCGACGATCACCAACCCCAAGTCAAAAAAATCAACTGTATCTTGGATGAGCGCCTGCGTGCCAACCACCAACCGCGCGCGACCACTCGCGATTGCTTCATTGGCTACTTTGCGTGCCTTTGGCGTGATGCTACCTGTCAGCCAACACAACTCTACTTCTAGCGGCTCGAGCCAAGTTTTTAATTTTTGATAATGCTGTTCAGCTAAAATTTCAGTGGGTGCCATTAACGCGACCTGCACCCCGGCGTCAATCGCTTGTAGCGCAGCGAGCGCGGCCACGACCGTTTTGCCACTGCCGACATCGCCCTGTAGCAGACGATACATCGGAAACTCGCGCTGCAAGTCTGCACGAATCTCAGCCACCACGCGCTGCTGCGCCGAAGTCAGACTAAACGGCAGTGCCTTAAGCAGACGTTCACAGAGGCTTTCTGGATTTGTACTGGCCACAAGCGCACGCGCTCGCAGATTACGCCGCGCATCGCGAGCGGCCGCTAAAGAAAGTTGCTGCGCGAGCAACTCATCAAATTTAATGCGTATCCACGCCGGGTGCGTATGCTCGATCAAGGCGTGAGCATCCATATCTGGCGTTGGTGCATGCAGGGTACGAATCGCTTCATTGAAACTTTGCAACCCGAGCTTTTTAACCAAGGCAGCATCGAGCGTGTCATTGAGCTCAGCCGTTTCAAGCGCCTGCCCAATCGCCTTACGCAAGCTTGGTTGTGACAGACCATCTGTCGTCGGATATACCGGCGTTAAGGCTGCAGGCAATGGTGAATCTGCAACGGTCACTTTGGGATGAATGATCTCGTAACCGTGTAGCCCACCGCGCACTTCACCCCGGATCCGCCAGCGCCTGCCCACTTGCATTTGTTGTTGTTGATTCGGATAGAAGGTCAACCACCGCAGGCCAATCTCGCCGCTTTCATCTTGTAGGACGGCGGTGAGCTGACGGCGTGGTTGATAACTGGCGTCGGAGCGTATCACGACACCTTCAATCTGCGCCGAACGCCCCGGTCGCAAGGTCGCGATCGGCATAATCTCGGTTTCGTCTTCGTAGCGTAAAGGTAAATGCAAGATCAAATCTTGCGCAGAATGCAAACCAAGACGTTCTAGTTTTTGTTTGGTCGTCGACACCGCCTTAGCGGGCGCCAAGCCTTTGACCTGGGTGCGAGGTTGCGAGACCACAGTCGAGTCGATTACGCGTGTCTTTAGATCACGATAATCGCTTCGATTTCAAACTGTGCCGCCTTGGGTAGGCTTGCAACACCCACTGTAGAGCGCGCCGGAAATGGCTCGGGCAATAGCTCAGCCATAATCCCGTTGGCGATTGTAAATTGCCCTAAATCTGTCAAAAACAACGTGAGTTTGACAATGCTCTCAAGGCGGCCACCGGCGGCCTCAATCACGGCCTGCATATTGGCAAACGACTGGCGCACTTGTGCCTCAAAATTTTCTGAGACCAGAACACCTGTTGCGGGCACTAAGCCGATTTGACCAGACAGGTAGACGGTTCGGCCAGCGGGCGCTACCACGGCCTGCGAATACGGACCCACTGCAGCCGGTGCAGCATTAGTATGAATGATTGACTTAGGCATGATTGAAATCCTTGAATTAGCTATTGGATTGTACCTTTCAATAGCTAAAAGGATTAAGTCAACTCAAAAAATAACGAGCACAAGTGAGGCTGGAACTTTGTCAGCAATTAGCCGTCTGTATCGGCACCGACAGGATCCATTCCTAACTCTCGCAACTTACGGGTAATTGTGTTGCGCCCCATCCCTAAACGTGCCGCGGCTTCAACGCGTCGACCACGGCAAACCTCAAGCGACGACTGCAACAGCGCACGCTCAAACTGACGCGTGAGCGCCGTCCAAACCTCTGGTTCTGAGCGGGACAAGCGCACGTTTGCATCGAGTGCCAATAATTGCTGCCACGTTTGATTGGTATCAGACACGCCATCACCACTGATCCGCGTCGGCATCGTTTTGGCAGCACGCACCTCAGGCGGCAAATCACCCATCTCGACGGTTTGTCCGGGTGCCATCACCGTCAGCCAATGGCAAAAGTTCTCGAGCTGTCGCACGTTGCCAGGGTAGTCAAACTGTGAGAGCGCTTGCACTGCAGCTTCTGATAGACGTTTAACCGGAACACCCACTGACCGGGCAGAGATCGCCAAAAAGTGTTTGGCCAAGTCAGCAACATCTTCGCGTCTTTCGCGCAACGCAGGCAAGCGCAAACGAATCACGTTTAAGCGATGGTATAAGTCTTCACGAAACTTACCCTCTTGCACGCGCTCTTCAAGGGGCTGATGCGTGGCTGCCACAATACGTACATCCACACGTACAGGTTGAGCACCACCCACTCGATAAAAGGTGCCTTCAGATAAGACACGCAGCAATCTTGTCTGCAACTCAAAGGGCATATCACCAATTTCGTCTAAGAATAAAGTGCCCCCGCCCGCCTCTTCGAAGCGACCACGTCGCAAAGCGTTGGCTCCTGTGAAGGCGCCACGCTCATGACCGAACAGCTCAGCCTCAAGCAGGTCGCGCGGAATCGCCGCAGTATTTAATGCAACGAACGGACCTTTTGAACGCGCCCCATGGCTATGCAACGCGCGCGCAACCAATTCTTTACCTGTACCCGATTCGCCGGTGATCAACACTGTCACATTTGATTGCGCCAGACGACCAATCGCTCGAAAAACTTCTTGCATGGCGACCGATGCAGATTGCGTCAACATCCCCTTATCTAAGGCAATCGCGACGGAATTAGCCGTTTGCGCTAAAACGTCTTCAGCAGACGGTTCTTGCATCGCCCTGGAAATTAAGGCGACGGCCTCATTAATGTCGAACGGCTTAGCCAAATAATCAAAGGCACCACCCTGAAAGGCTGAAACAGTGCTATCCAGATCACTGTACGCCGTCATGATGATGACGGGCAGCGTCGGATATTTTTCTTTCACCTCTTTCAGTAAGGTCAACCCGTCTGTTCCGGGCATACGAATATCAGAGACCAAGGCAGATGGTGAGTCGAGCTTCAAGGCTGATGAAACCTCAGCAGCATTCACAAAACTTCTCGTGGGAATATTGGCTCGACTCAAGGCCTTTTCAAGTACCCAGCGAATAGCTTGGTCATCGTCGACGATCCAGACGGGTTTCATAAAGGCTCCATAGGTAATTGCAAACGAAACTCGGTGTGCCCGGGTTGTGAATCAAATTCAATCACGCCACCATGCTGTTGCGCAAAGTCTTGCGCTAGACTCAAACCGAGCCCAGTCCCTCCTTCTCGTCCAGTGACCAGAGGATGGAAAATACGATCACGAAGCGTGTCAGGCACGCCGGGCCCGTTATCAATCACGCTAACCACAGCCGCCATGCGATGCTGTTT
>CAIYCP010000710.1 GCA_903924715.1 uncultured beta proteobacterium | reverse complement strand
CAGTCTGGTTTATCTTCTAGGCTTTTTGTTATTGCTCAGCCTCTATCCTTCGTGCGTTAAAAATCGTGTCCCGTATTTTCCATCAAAGAAGCCGGTCTGGGACCGGGTCAACGATCTCCTGAAGTCGCGTAACACGACGAATTTGATTGACTTAGGAAGCGGCTTGGGTGGTCTTGTTTTAGATCTTAAACAAAAGAATCCTTCGCTGACCGTGATCGGTATCGAATCAGCTCCCTTACCTTGGTTGATCAGCGTACTAAGAAAAATCTATACCAAATCAAAGGCGAAATTTATTTTAGGCAACTATCACTCTTTGAATTTTGGTCAGTACGACGTAATTTTTACCTATTTATCTCCAGCGCCTATGGAAAATCTCTATGCGAAGGCCCTGCGGGAAATGCGTCCACACACATTATTCATATCGCATGAATTTCCGGTCCCAAACGTCAAGCCATGCTATTTACTAGACATGCCCGCCGACGAGGCCGCAACCTACGTCTACGTGATGTGACTTTCTTTCGACTCCATTCGTCGGTTCTTCAACGCGTACGCGCCGGGACAAGATTCACAATAAGTAGAGCGAGTTGGGTTAAATAAACAACCGAAATCCGTCTTGTTCATCAAATTCAAATTGCACGATGCGCTTTAGCATTACAAATTGGACGATTATTCTATTTAAGGGCGCAACGTGTTCGTCATCATCGGTTATGTCATCGTTTGTGCCAGTGTTTTTGGTGGCTTTGCCATGGCAGGAGGTCATCTGGCCGCCCTGTTTCAACCGCTCGAACTGCTGATGATCGGCGGCGGCGCCTTGGGCGCTTTATTTGTTGGCAACGATCTAAAAACAATTAAGGCAACCGCTGCGGCCTTTCCCTCTCTGTTTCAAAGTTCGAAATACTCAAAAAATCTTTATTTGAATCTTTTAGGCATGATGTTCGAGATCCTTGCAAAAATTCGCAAGGAAGGCTTGATCGCCATCGAAAAAGATATTGAAGATCCAGAAGCAAGTGCGATTTTTTCAAAATATCCGAACTTGCTCAAGGATCATCATTTGATGGACTTCATTTCCGACTATCTAAGGCTCATGCTGTCTGGCAGCTTAAACGCCTATCAACTCGAAAATCTGATGGATATCGAAATTGAAACTCACCATACTGAAGGACACGCCCCGGTCCATTGTGTGGCAAAAGTAGGTGATGGATTACCTGCATTTGGTATCGTCGCGGCAGTGATGGGTGTGGTGCACACAATGGAGTCGGTTGGCTTACCGCCCGCCGAGTTAGGCATCTTAATTGCTCACGCGTTGGTGGGAACATTTCTTGGTATTTTGTTGGCCTATGGATTTGTTGGCCCGTTGTCTGGACTGTTAGAGCAGAAACTCAATGAATCCACCAAGTTTTATCAAACGGTGAAGGTCATCTTACTCGCGCACCTGCAAGGCTACGCGCCGGTCATTGCAATTGAATTCGGACGCAAAGTATTGAACTCCACCGAGCGCCCAGGATTTCTAGAGCTTGAAGAGCATATCAAACTGACCAAACAGAAATAGTGTTTTGCTCTAATCTCATGAACACTCGAGCTCAATATGGCTGAAGACATCCAGTCGCCCATTGTTGTCAAGAAAATAAAAAAGGTAGCCGGAGGCCATCATGGTGGCGCCTGGAAAATTGCCTACGCCGATTTCGTCACCGCAATGATGGCGTTTTTCTTATTAATGTGGTTGCTCGGATCTCAATCTGCCGGTGATCTCTCGGGTATTGCTGAATATTTCAAAACTCCCCTGAAGGTAGCGATGCAAGGCGGAAGCGGCGCGGGCGCAAGCAACAGTATCTTGGTTGGCGGCGGTCGCACACTCACCACTAAGGTCGGCCAGGACAGGGTCGTTGAAGACATTCCAACCAAAAAAACGGTCAATCCCAGGGTTCCAAGAAAAAAACCAGATGTTTCGGATTACGAATTCCTAAAAAAAACCGAGATGGATCGCTTAAAAGGACTTGAGCAGCAACTCAAGCAAATGATTGAGTCAAATCCGAATTTGAGTCAATTCAAGAACCAAATCATGATCGACATTGATACCGATGGCCTGCGTATTCAAATCGTTGACGAAAAAAATCGGGCAATGTTTTCGGTAGCAAAAGCAGAACTAGAACCGTATGCCAAGGTTATTCTCAGAGCGATGGGCCCAATGATCAATAGCGTGCCAAACAAAATAAAGATTTCGGGTCATACTGATGCTTTACCTTTTAACGCAGGCAATAAGGCGTACGGCAATTGGGAGCTGTCGGCTGAACGTGCGAACGCAGCAAGACGAGAGCTCATCAATGGCGAGATGGATCCGGATAAAGTACTGCAGATCGACGGCATGGGGTCGGCTGTCCCAGTCGACAAAGACAATCCGCTCAATCCAATCAATCGGCGTATTGCGATTATCGTCATGAACATGAAAGCTGAAGCCCGAGTCAGAGGCGATCAAAAGATGCTATCAATCATCGAGGCAACCGAAGCCGAGACTCTTTTGCAAAGCCTCGAAGATCAGCAAAGCGCTGAGGACGCGGCATCCCAAACTGGGAATCCTGGAGCCCCAGTCGAGGCAGAGCCACGACCGATTTTTGGACGGGAAGAAGCCCAAACACCCGCACCAAGTAACTCAACTAAATCAGAGGATAACCCTACACCAACCAGCGCGACAGAAACCTCAGACATTATTCTCCCGCTGGCACCCCGCTGACGCACGACATCAACCAAACATAACCGAAAAGAATCGAAGTAATTATCATGCCTATTCTTAGGATTGAATCCATCAGACGCGCTGTACTCTAAATCAGTGTTTGTCGTCGATCCGTCATATCGCCAGAATGCTGGCCATCCCGAAGCAAATTCATGCCAATAGATTTCACTCACTCTCACGAATATTTTATAGAAGAGTCTTTCGAGAGTCTCGCTGAGACTCAGTGCTCGCTACGGCAGTTCAACGCAGCAAATCCAGATTTGAATCTGATCTCTCAAGTTTTCAGAGTCATCCATTCGATTAAAGGAACTGCTGCAACACTTGAAATGGTCGATATTGCTGCGCTCACGCATCATTTCGAAAATATCCTGGATTACATTCGATCAATTACGACATCTTCTCATGCACTCAATGATCTCCACGTCAGAGTGCTACTGCTTTCTCTTGTTGAAATCAGCACTTATCTTGACATCTACCGCATGGGAGAGACGCCAAGTCGTGAGCAACACCAACAAACAATACTTAATCTAGACGCCTTGTTTGTCGAACTAAAAGAGGTAAATGGAGCACAAACCGAACTGTCACCAGCTGTGTCAGTGCACTCTGCTATTCAAGCGCCCGAACATCGATACCAGATTGAACTCTTTCATGTGACGCAAAAAGATATTCGACAAGTCACTGACAGTCTCACGGTCCTCGGAACTTTAAAAGAAATAACTGACAATCAGGGCGCCGTCGCTTGCTTCGAACTTATCACCACCGAGACCCGCGAAACACTCGAACTCGTCTGTGCATTTTACGTATCACGCAAAGATATCGTGATCGTCCTGCTAGACGATGCGCGAGCTCACCCCGCACCGCTTAGCTCCAAAGCGGGTTCAAACCAAAAGACGTCAAGCGAAACTAACCCGTCAATTAATCAATCAGTACGCGTCACCATCGGAGAATTGGTTGAATTAAAGAACTTGATCACTCACTTGTTTGAAATTAAAAATAAAATTGTCATCCTCGAGGATGAGTTGTCGCACGCACGCAATGTGAAGTCACTTGACCAGTACCTTCAAGAACTGCATCAACTATCGACTCAGATGAGTCGTTCATCTCTGGATCATCTTTTTTCTAAGCTACCGGTGTTGACGCAAAACTTAGCAACGCGTCTTGAAAAGAAAGTTGAACTTCTCACCATAGGTGCGTCGGTTGTTATCGATAAGTTCATCGCCCAACAATTAAACGTTCCGCTCATTCAGCTTATCAGAAACTGTATTGATCACGGCATCGAGACGCCTGAGGTACGCCGCCATTTAAATAAAGCCGAATGTGGAACAATAAGTTTGTATGCAAGACAAGAATACAATCGACTGATTCTAGAGATTTCAGACGATGGCGCGGGTCTTGATCGAAACAAGGTCTTGAAGGCGGCCAAAAATAAAAATATTGCAATCACTCATATCACAGAGGATCACGAAGTTTGGAATTTGATCTTTGCTCCAGGCTTAACAACCGCTCGGTCTGTCACAGATATTTCAGGACGTGGAGTCGGCCTAGATATTGTCAAACAGAGAATTGAAAATCTCGCTGGGCAAATAAAGGTCGAATCAGTACTCGGACAAGGAACAAAGTTCATCATCTCGATTCCAATACCGCCCTTGACTGAAAACGATTACATAAAGGGATGCCGGGAGAATCAGTCTTGAACCTGCCAAACCAAGCCCACGAGGATCCACTGACAGCGAACCAAACATCTCAGTCAATAGAGCTTTTAACCTTTTTATTTAACGAAGTGATTTTTGCGCTAGATATTTTAAAGGTAGAAGAAATTCATGGTTATGAAAATCATTATCCGATTGTGGGCTCAACCAACACGATTAAACAATCGATTACCGTGCGTGGAAATAAAATTCACATGATTGACCTTTCGGTCAAATTTGGGTTCCCTGCAAATAGCGCTAGCGATCCAAAAAACTTAATTATTTTAAATGCACATGAAAGACAGTTCGGCATTGCCGCCGATGGTGTCACGGAAGTCATTACAACGAACAAGTCGCTGATTAGCATGCCCAGCCAGTATGACCACGCGTTGAGCGGTCTGGCTTTCACCCCCGGCTTAATCAAGGTGGACGAGAATATTTTAGTGGTACTGGACCTAGAGAAATTAATCACGCGCGATGATTTAATTTGCAGCGATGGCCTACGTGATGAATAATGCCGATAACCGCTATCTGCGGGCCATGATGCAATCATGAATGCCTTGACAATTACCACTCGCTTAAGATTGTTGATTGGGGTTTCGCTCATCGCGTTGACACTCATCACGGGGATGAGCTTTATCTCACTTTACGCTGCTAATCGACTAATCAAGACCAATTACGATGCCCCAGCCTATTCGCCTCAAGTGCTAACTAACATTGTTTCCCAACTGTCACAAAGTCTCTACGCGTTCGAAAATCTAGCTTCGACAGATCAAATCATTCATCAAGAAGCAACCGCAAAAACACAGCAATTGTCTGCTGCGCTGCTAAGCAATTTTTCGCTGCAGATTGAAAAGAAATTTCAAGGTGTCAACAGCTTATTGGCTGTATTACCTAAAACTTTACAGACACCTGAAGAAAAGTCGCTGTACGACTCGATCACTCGAACCTATCAAGAGGTCTTCAGGCCTCAGCTACAAGTACCAAATAACCCTGCACCCTTACTCACAACCGATGAGCTTGCCCGTCGTTTTTCAAGAGCGAGTTTGGGATTAGAGACGATCCTGAAAGATATCGATAGTCTAACGACTCGCCAAATTGCCCGAACAAAAATAAGCCAGACGCAGTATCAAAGTAGCGTCGAAAATTATGAAAATATGCTTTGGGGTGCGATTGCCTCGCTCATCATTGTGATGGTCTTGCTCATTTGGATGGGCATTGAAATCAAACTTGCGCTCAACAAGATACTGGGCGCTCCGCCGGAAGAGGTTGGCACACTAGTCGATCAGATTTTTAAAACACGCCTTGGCGCTGAAATGATCGCAAAGCAAACGTTGCCTGCGAACGTTAAAACCGCACTCATGGTGTTTCCTGAACATCTCATTCGCTTGTTTGTGGATGTCAGACAGATCCATGAACGCATTATTGCCGACGATCTTCAGGCGCGGCTCAGTCTTCGCTCCCATCATGCCGAGAGTCGAGAGACCCTTGGGTTGATCAACGATATGCTCGATCATCTTGTCCTGCGCCATGTAGAGGCTAAAGTGGCTGCGTTGCACTCAGCGCCAGTCGTCTCTACGCAACCGCCAAGTGCATCAACAGCCGCTCTTGAGAGCAGGCTTCAAAAATCGATCGATGACACGGCAGACATTGCTGCGAAGGCTGCGGAAACCTTGAAACACGCGCTTACGCTGAGTGAAGATATTTCACAGACCGTCCAAACGTTTCAGGCGCGCCAGGTGATACATCTAAAACTTAACAAGGCACGGCATTCAGAACTGCAGTATGCCGGAGAACACACAATAACCCTGCTCAACAATATGCAACGGCTTCCTGATCGCCTTGCCGAAGGTGAGCAGATATGTCGCGCTTTAATCTTGACAGCACAAGATGACCAAAAGCAGTTAGAGATCATTGCCGAGGCGATAGACTTCATTCAAAAAAATACACAACAGCTGACGGCACAACTAGCCATCATTGAAAATATTGCATTACAAGGCGATATGCTCGCATTCAATATAGCGATCGAAGCCGCAAGAATAGGAGACGAGGGCAGGGGCTTTTCTGCTATCGGCAACGAGGTTCGGCATCTGGCAGAGCGCGCCATGACGCAAACGCATTCAATTCGGACTTTGATTTCTGCAACAGACACCAATGCAACCACCGCGTATGAGAGCCTGTCGCGAGCGTCCAAAGCAACTAAACAATTGCTTAGCCAAACCAGTCAAATTAAAACCTTGACACAATCAAGCGCTGAAGTGGCACTCGCTTCTGTTCAAGGTGTGTCTGAACTTGTAGTCGCCCGCAATCACATCGAGGGGCACAGTCATCAACAAACTTTGCTTTTACATCATCAGACTGAAATATCAAACGGGCTAAAGCAATTGACGGATGCGCTAGAAAATTCGTTAGGTGGTTCTCTTAAGAACCAATCCTCGTCCGATAAAGTATTACCGCTTAACCTTGTAGCAAATGATGCCGTACTTGAGCGACTCCCATCAGTTGCTACGGTCAATGCATCTTCGTTATACTCACAACCAGCTGTCGTAAAAAATAGTGACCTCTTGACCAGCAAACCTTTGGCTGAAAATGACTGGTCTTTGTTCTAACTTCCTAAGCCATATAAATGAATCAACAAAATATTCTATTTCCAAATTCAAAGTTTCTAGTGGTTGACGACTTCACTTCAATGCGCAGAATCATCCGCAATATTCTAAAAGAAATTGGATATCTCTATGTAGAAGAAGCCGAAAATGGCTTGGTCGCTCAAAATAAGCTTCAAACAACCGACTTTGATTTTATTATTTGTGATTGGAATATGCCTGTGATGGATGGACTTTCACTACTCAGCGCGGTTCGCGCCAAAGACGAAACGAAACATATTCCGGTTCTCATGGTGACGGCTGAGGCTAAAAAAGAAAACATTGTCGCAGCCGCTCAAGCCGGAGCAAATGGCTATGTCGTTAAGCCCTTTACCTCCCTGACACTATCCGACAAAGTCAACACTATTTTTGAACAAATGTCACGAGAGGATAAGTAATGTCATTGCCTACAAACAACTCTCAAAATGAATTCGATATTTTGAAGTCAAGTGAAGACCTTGGCCAACCAGAAAAAGGCGAACGGAAGTCTGATATTTTGGATCGTGTCGGTCAAATCACGCGCGCCTTACACAACAGCCTGCGCGACCTGGGCTTTGATCGGGCGCTCGAAGCATTTTGCAACGAAGTCCCCGAGACGCAAGACCGCCTGTCATACGTCTCAAAGTTAACGAACGAATCCGCCGACATTGTGCTCACTGCGATCGAGCGTGGTATTCCGCTGCAGGATGGTCTGCTACTGCAAGCGCAGCAAGCAGAGCAAGGAACACATCTTTTTCTTACCAAGAAAACTTTAGATCCTGAAGTCAGACGGTTTGCAGAGGACACCCTTAATCTCAGTCGAGCTACTCAAGCCACAAGTTTAGAAACGAAGGCACTTTTGCTGCGCATCATGATGGCTCAGGATTTTCAAGACCTGACCGGACAAATGGTTCAGAAAATGATGCAGTTAACTGAACAACTTGAGCGCCAGCTCACGCAGGTGTTAATCGAGTTTGCAGCCGCAAATGCAGAGCTAGGAATCATGAGTCAAGCACAAGCGCTTCAAAACCTAAAGAAAAACAAAAAAACGAAGGCCGAAAATGAGGTAGTTCGCACGCAAAACCAGGTTGACGCGTTGCTAGCTAGCCTCGGATATTAAGTACTCTTTGGCTTGATCGTTCCTCTTCGGCATTTTTTTCAAAAACTTTAATAAAAAAGGGGTCTTAATACTCCTATTCTTTAGATGCTGTTTAGCTTTAAACGTGCAAACTAGTCACTGTATTCGTTAAACAGCTACATCCTTGGAGCGTAGGGTGGCCGAAGAAAGTGATTTAGAAAAAACCGAAGACCCCTCGCCGACGCGACTTGAAAAAGCGCGCGAAGAAGGTGACGTACCCCGCTCACGAGAATTAGCGACCTGCGCCGTGCTTCTTGCTGCGGCCGCTGGCTTTGCCGCATTTGGTGACTTGCTTGGTAAAAGTCTAATGCGTATGCTTTCAGATAGATTGAGCTTTACGCGCGAAATGGCATTTGTCGACACATTGCCACTAGAAAGCATGCAGTCTGATATCGGCGATTTGTTAATCAGCTTTCTGCCCTTCATGGCACTTCTAATCGCTATCGCGCTTGCAAGCCCCATCTTAATTGGCGGCTGGAGTCTGACATTAACAGCGATCGTTCCAAATCTGACACGCTTTAATCCGCTGAGTGGCTTGGCCAATATGGTCTCAGTCAATGCGTTAGTCGAACTTCTAAAAGCGGTGGGCAAAACCCTACTCGTTGGGACCGTCAGCTTTTTAGTCATCTGGAATATGTTTCCCACGCTACTAACGCTTTCATCTTTGACGGTTGAGCGAGGTATTACCAACACACATTACTACCTGTTGCAGGCTTTTATTTGGGCCGTCAGCTCGCTCGGACTGATTGCCTTGATTGATGTTCCGTACCAGTTGTTTAGCTACAAAAAGAAATTACGGATGACCAAAGAAGCAGTTAAACAAGAGTCAAAAGAATCCAACGGAAACCCAGAAATCAAAGCGCGCTTACGGCAACAACAAAGAGAAATGGCACGACGCCGGATGATGACAGCGATCCCCGAGGCTGACGTCGTCATTACAAACCCAACGCACTACGCAGTAGCGATCCAATATATGGAAGGCGATATGCGTGCGCCGAAAGTCGTTGCCAAGGGATTGGATGAAGTCGCCTTCAAAATTCGAGACATTGCCAAAAAACACAAGGTGCTGGTAATTGAGTCGCCTAAACTCGCGCGGGCGTTGTACGCAAACACAGAGGTCAGTGACGAAATCCCTCATCAACTCTATTCGGCAGTAGCAGAGGTGCTGGCCTACGTCTTTCAGGTTCGCAATTTCACGGCGGCCAGCGGGCCTTATCCCAAAGAACCTACTGATATATTCGTTCCAGATGAACTAGATCCGGTTGCCGCGACGTCTACCAGGGCTAGTCTGCAATGAACCCTTCATTATTAGCCTTTTTTGCACGATTTGATTCTAAATCAGTTTCAGGACCGTTAATTATCGTTCTATTGCTGGCAATGATGATATTGCCATTGCCACCCTTTGCACTTGATTTATTGTTTACTTTCAATATTGCCTTATCAATCATGGTTTTGATGATTGGTTTACAAACCACTAAGCCGTTAGACTTTATTTCATTCCCGACCGTTCTACTCGTCACCACGTTATTACGCCTTTCGCTGAACGTTGCCTCGACACGCGTCGTGCTCGCCGAAGGTCATACCGGCCCAGGCGCTGCCGGCAAGGTCATTGAAGCATTCGGCCATTTCTTGATTGGCGGAAACTACACAGTCGGAATTGTCATCTTTGTGATCCTAACAATCATCAACTTCACTGTTGTTACTAAAGGCGCTGGTCGAATTGCAGAGGTCGGTGCTCGATTCACCCTGGATGCGATGCCAGGTAAGCAAATGGCCATCGACGCAGATTTGAATTCGGGTTTAATCAATCAAGACGATGCCCGCAAGCGTCGCCAAGAAGTCAGCCAAGAAGCAGAGTTTTATGGCGCCATGGACGGCGCCAGTAAGTATGTGCGTGGCGACGCTGTGGCCGGGATTCTGATCACAATCATAAACGTCGTTGGCGGTTTAATCGTCGGGATGCTACAGCATGATCTTAGCTTCTCGACTGCAGTGAAAAACTACACCTTGCTGGCCATTGGTGACGGTCTAGTTGCACAAATACCATCACTGATCATCTCAGTTGCGGCCGGTATTGTTGTTTCGCGCGTTGCAAATAGCCAAGACATCGGCACGCAGTTAACCGGGCAGCTGTTCAAAAATCCAAAAATACTCTTCGTGACTGCTGCCATCGTTGGAGCAATGGGGTTAATTCCTGGCATGCCAAATGTGGCTTTTCTGGGATTTGCTGGACTGGCGGCCGGACTTGGTTATTTGTTGACGACGCAAACAAAAAAGGTTGCTGCAAGCGATTTGCAAGAGCAGGCCCAAACAAAAGAAGATGACACGACGGAAGCCTCTTGGAGTGATGTTCAAGGCGTTGATACAGTCAGCGTAGAGGTCGGTTACCGCCTGATTCCGCTGGTTGATCTCAATCGCGACGGCGACCTGCTTAAAAAGATCAAAGGCTTACGAAAAAAATTCGCCCAAACGGTGGGTTTTCTGCCACCTTCGGTGCATATCGCAGATAACCTTGAACTCAAACCCGTAGAGTATGTCATCAAAATTCGCGGTGTCGAGCTTGGACGTGGTGAGTCTCAGTACGGTAATTTTCTAGCCATTAATCCGGGCATGGTGACCGGGCCACTTCAAGGCCCGCCAACAACCGACCCTGCCTTTGGCTTACCCGCAGTATGGATTACCGACGAGCAGAGAGACAAAGCACAGGGTATGGGCTATACGGTTGTCGACTCGGGAACCGTAATCGCAACCCACTTGAACCATATCTTAGGCATGCACGCCTCTGAGTTACTTGGCCGGCAAGAAGTCCAGCATCTACTCGACCTACTTGCAATCAAATCGCCGAAACTTGCTGAGGATTTTGTGCCAAAAGTGATCGGAATTGGTCCACTTCAACGGATTCTGGAAAATCTACTTCTAGAGGGTGTGCCGATTCAAGATATGCGCACGATCGTTGAGGCCATTTCAGAGTATTCGCCACAGGTTCAAGATACCGATGTTTTGACTGAAAAAGTCAGGTTAAAACTTTCACGTTCAATCGCACAAAACCTATTTCCAGAATCACAGGAAATGGCCGTGATCACGCTGGAGCAAAATCTAGAGAGAATTTTGACTCAGACACTTCTACAAAATACGAACGGTACCGGCATCGAACCCGGATTAGCTCAAACGCTAGCACATCAGGCAGAACAGGCCGCTGCAAAACAAGAGCAACTTGGACACTCCCCCGTACTCATCGTACCTGCGGGCATTCGTATGGCGCTTGCCCGATTCTTAAGAAGAGTGACACCGAATTTAAGAGTGCTCTCTCACGATGAACTTCCTTCTACTCGTTCGATCCGCGTCACACACTTGATAGGTAATTCAGCATGATGACAAAGAAATTTTACGCCACAAGTCCTCGTGAAGCCCTCAATCAAATTAAAAATGAATTTGGCGAGGAAGCTGAAATCATCTCAAATAAAATCGTCAACGGACGAGTAGAGATCATCGCCAAGCAAGGCGAGCTGGATACGCATAGCAAGCGTTCAGCAAGAGGCCATTCCTCGGCAACCGTGGACGCACAGCAACCCTCCACCGGTATCGAAAAAATTATTGATGAAATCCGTGAAATGAAAAATGGATTCTATAAAAAATTAGATGCCTTACTCTGGACAAGCAGCAAGCAACTTAAACCAGCACAAAATGTGGTCCTTGATCGCGTTTTGGCTGCTGGATTTTCACCAAATCTAGCTAAACGTCTCGTTGAAAAACTCCCACACGACTATTCTGAGATTCAGGCAGTCGCGTGGTTGCGAGAAATACTTGCTCGCAATTTATCGGCAGAAATCGATGAGCAAGACTTTTTGAATAGCTCACGTGTTCTCGCGCTTGTAGGGCCGACAGGTGTGGGCAAAACGACCACTATTGCAAAAATTGCTGCTCGCTACGTGATGTGTCATGGAGCAGACAAACTTGCGTTTATTACTACAGACTCTTATCGCATTGGCGCCTTAGAGCAACTTAAAGTCTTTGGCAGCATCTTAGGCGTCAGCGTGCATGCCGTAAAAGATCACCACGAACTACAACTTACCTTAGAGCATTTGCGAGACCGCAAGTCGATCTTAATCGACACACCTGGTCTGTGTCAGCGCGACAAGCGAGTGGACGCGCAGATGGAAATGTTTGATCAAGTGAACGTACCCATCAAGCGCATCTTGTGCCTAAACGCCACCAATCAAATTGAAACCACAAATGATGTCGTTAATGTTTATGCCAAGCAATCGATTGAGGGCTGCATTATTACGAAAGTCGACGAAGCCATCACGCTGGGAAGCGTGCTCAATGTCATCATGCAGCACAAGCTTAAAGTGTGCTATTTGACGAATGGGCAACGCGTTCCTGAAGACATCGAGCTTATCGACAAAACACAAATGTTTGAAAGGGTCATCACAGACAAGAAAGTCTCTACCGATCTATCAGAAATTAACGAAACAGCCTTTTCGGCTATGTTTAAACAACCACCCTCTGCACACGCAACCAGAATAACCGCATATGCTTAACTCTAGAATCACCAGTGATCAAGCGGCGGGTTTGCGTCAATTGATGATGCCAGCCTCTGATAAATTAGTGACCATCGCGCTGGCAACACCCGATCTTAAGATCGAGAAGTCAATTCGTTTGATACGTGCGCATTTGAATCAAGCTCAATACGATAGGTTCGTTGAGTTTAAGCCCTTACATTATTCAAACATCAAAACTAAATTGCCGCCATTAGGCAAGGTGATTATCTGTCTGACCAATAGCGCTTCTTCAATTAAAGAAGCCTACAGTCTAATCAAACTGTTTTCAGAGCATACATTTGGACAAGCTATTGGAGTATTTGTGATGGCCTCTTGTGCATCTCAGGCAAAGACCATTTTTTATAACCTATCATCGGTATCAAGTAAGCACATTGGCGTTGCTACAGATTTAATTGGCTTCGAGGTGCCAGAGATTCAAAGAAAGTATGGAAGTGAAGTACAACGGTTCGCCATGGTCTAGGAAGAATCAACATGTATAACTCATCTGGCCACGAAGTTAGCAAAGAGCAATTGATCAAACAGTATGCTGATTTGGTTCGAAAAATTGCGTATCAGGTTAAAGCAAAGCTACCCGCAAATATTGAGGTTGAAGACTTAATCCAGACAGGCATGATTGGCCTGCTAGACGCAGCTCAACGCTATAAAGAGCATGCGGGCGCTCAGTTTTCGACTTACGCCTCACAGCGCATCCATGGTGCCATTATGGATGAGTTGCGTAGTTCGGATTGGCTTCCGCGCAGTGTACGCAAACAAATGCGAGAAATTGAAGACTCTATACATACGTTAGAGCAACGCCAAGGCCGTGCGCCCACCGAAAGTGAAATTGCCAAAAATCTCGGGCTCACACTTGCAGACTACCAAGCCTCATTGAAAGATGGCGCTGGACATACCCTACTGTATTTTGAAGATTTTCAGAGAGAAGAAAATTCAGAACATTTTCTGGATCAGCACAAATCCAGCGAAGAAGGCGATGCGCTTCGCATTTTAATGTCGTCTGAATTTCGTGAGAATCTTAAAGTTGCCATTGAAAATTTACCCGAACGAGAAAAGATACTAATGAGTTTGTATTATGAGCAAGACTTGAATCTAAAAGAAATTGGTGCAGTAATGAATATTACTGAGTCACGTGTATCACAACTGCATAGTCAAGCCATTGCCCGGCTACGCGTCAAACTTAAGGACGATTCATGGACTGGTCAAGCATAGCAGGCCTGCTCATTGCGTTACTTGGGATCCTGGCTGGACAAGCGGTTGAAGGCAGTAGCATCTGGTCTTTGTTTCAACTGGCCCCATTTTTAATTGTGGTATTTGGCACGCTTGGCGCGGTACTACTGCAAAGCAAACCTGAGACGTTTATTGACGGTCTAAGAAAGCTGCGAACAATTTTTGTCATGCCGTATGACGATCACCCAGAGCTATCGACACGAATCTCAGCGTGGTCAACCATTGCTAAAAAAGAAGGGGCACTCAGTCTTGAAACATATCGCGAACAAGAAACAGATCCCTTTATTTTGAAAGGCTTGCAGCTTTTAATGGATGGGTTTCCGGCCGAAACGATCCGAGAGATTTGTTTAAATGATTTGCATGAATACGAGATCCGTCAGCGCAATGCCATCAAGATTTGGGATTCGGCTGGCGGTTATGCGCCAACCATTGGAATTTTGGCCGCAGTGATGGGTTTAATGCATGTGATGGAAAAGCTGACTGACCCGAGTTTGATTGGGGCCGGGATTGCTGTTGCCTTTGTCGCCACTATCTATGGTGTTGGGCTCGCAAACCTTTTTTTTATTCCGGTTGCAACAAAATTAAAAGCACATACTCAAGCTGAAGTCCGAAAATATGAAATGGTCATTGAATCGATTAGCCGCATCGCAGCTGGCGAAAATACAGTGATTGTGCAAGAGCGTCTGGCATCCTATCAAAGATAAGATGAAGACAAAATTTCGTAGGCCCGAGTTTAAAGACGAGTTAGAACATCACGATCGCTGGATGGTGTCTTACGCTGACTTTATTACGCTTTTAT
The DNA here is from genome assembly GCA_903924715.1 of uncultured beta proteobacterium. GTDB lineage: Bacteria > Pseudomonadota > Gammaproteobacteria > Burkholderiales > Burkholderiaceae_B > Zwartia. The sequence continues at coordinate 3,870 of CAIYCP010000710.1, read as the reverse complement.
TCGCATTTTTCGTCGTTTTATATGCTGGCTCATCAGTCAATGCGAACAAATACGAACAACTTTCTGCCTCAATGGGTGCTGCTTTTTCTGCAAAGCCTGAGGTAAAAAAAACCAACTTACAAAATCTCGTCGATATCCGACCTGAGCCCGTGCCTCAAGTCACCCCACAAACGCCCCCCATGGTGACGATCACTGCGGCCGAAAAAGAAGCACTCGTCGCAGATGTGTATAAGCTTGAACGCAATGAGAAAGAACTACGGCACATCATAGAACGAAGCAATCAAGATCGAACCGCGCTGCAAACGAGTCTTATAGAGTTTGAGTACGAGAAAAAAAGACTACAAGGACAACTCAGCGCGGCTGAACAAAAACTGAATAATGCCAGCGCAATCAATCATCTGATACAAGGTGGCACGCGGGTGCGCAACGACATCCTTGTCAAAATGCAGCGCGCACTTTCCGCACAAGGCATACAGATCGAAGTCGATACTCAAAACGGTTTGTTGCGCTTACCCGAAACTCTATTATTTGACTCGGGTCGAGCTGATTTTAGAAACGGAGGCGACCAGGCCTTGAAAATTGTGGCGCGCAATCTGGCGGTCATTCTCAATTGCTATACACAAGTCCCAGACGCAGCACGTTCTTCGGATCTTTGCGAGAAAGTAACCGACAGCACAGAGCAACATCCCATCGACTCTGTATTGATTGAGGGCCATACCGACTCGCAACCTATTTCAAATTCAACATTCAGAGACAACTGGGACTTATCAGTTGCGCGCGCCAAAAATACTTATCTCGAGTTGATAAGAAATGAGAAAACACTTGAGAAACTTGAAAATGACAGAGGCCAGCCGCTTGTCAGTTTTAGCGCCTATGCAGGTCGACGCCCGATTTCGACGAACGACACTGAGACAGAGCGACGTAAAAATAGGCGGATTGATATCCGACTGATTATGGCGCCTCCTTCGATCATGACCGATAGCGCCGCGCTGTCGCGCGCAAGCCAAAACTAAGGCAATTGTCGCAGGTCAGTTGCTACTTTGGCCCTGACATGAAGCTCAAAATCAGTGATTGCAATTTAGCTCCATAGTTTGGATCTGTTGCATAGCCTGATTTACCCATGGCCTGAGAATAACTAATCGGATCATTCAGATGACGCAACACTTTTGAATAACGTGTGTTCTGACGTAACAGATCAGTAAAGTCTTTAAAAGAGTCAGCATATGAGTCATACGCACGAAATTTTTCAACGCGTTTAACAAACTCTCCGCCAATAAACTCAGTTGTCATCGCATCGACAGACCGACCCGCCCAATTTTCAGAGGCTTTGATACCAAAAAGATTATGCGAAGGCGCACCGTTCTGATATTTGAGTTCACTGCGTCCCCAACCGGATTCGAGCGCGGCCTGCGCCAGCATAAAAATCGCGGGGATGCCGGTGCTAGCGCTGACCTTTTCAGCATAAGGCAGCATTCGAGCCGTGAAGTCTGAAACATGGCTACCAGAATAAGTGTTCGCTGATCCTTTGTACCAACTACTTGAATCAGCGCGAGCCTGTTGCGCCTGCGTGTAATTACTGAGTTTCGCCAACGAGCGGCTCAGCATATGGCCCGAGAACATCAGGCTAATCTCTGGCTGAACGCTTGCGCTACCTCTTGACACCGGACTCACTGCGCTTGCGACGCTAGCGGCCGACGAAGGATTTGCAGTCGTTTGCCCAGTCGCGCCATTATTCGTCTCGTTCGGAACTGGTGGACTACCTTGTAATTTAGTCAACTGCTTGACCAGCACGTCAGCCAAGCCCACACCCTTACCGACTAAATTTTGAGTCAGTTGCTGATCAAGCATGGTTGTGAACGTGCGGCTTTGCTCGTTTTCTAAGGGCCCATCATTTGGTGTCGCATCGCGCATACTTTTAAGCATCATGCCTAAAAATATTGCCTCAAACTGTTTAGCAACACCACGAATCGCCTCGGGTGAATTGTCGTGTGCGCTTCGTTTTAAACTGGACAAGCCTTTCGAGTCAATGGCCAAACTATTCGTGGCTTCGCTCAGCGCGGCTGCGCCTTGCGAGACTGTTGCGATCGCACCATTACTCATCTCACAGACCTTTAAATAATCTCGAGTTCAGCATGTAACGCACCTGCCGCCTTCATCGCTTGTAGGATGGCAACCAGGTCTTGCGGCGTTGCGCCTACGGCATTCAAGGCTTTAACCACGTCGGCCAAGACGGCCCCACGGTTTAATTGAATCACGCGCCCTTTATCGGCATTGATTTCAACCGTCGATTGGTTTACGACAGCGGTTCTGCCACCCGCAAAGGCGTTCGGTTGACTCACCATCGGGGTCGTATTAATTGTGACCGTTAGATTACCGTGGGCCACCGCGCAACTTTCGAGCGTGACAGACTGGTTTAAGACAATGGAGCCCGTACGCGCATTTAAGATCACTTTGGCTGAGGGTTGCGAAGGTGTTAGCTCTACATTTTCAAGGGTCGCCAGAAATTTGACACGCTCGACTTGTGCGGTATGCGGTTGTATTTTGATGACTCTTGCGTCAACGGCTTCGGCTACGTACACACCAAAACGCTTATTGATCGCTTCAGCGGCCATACTGGCAGTCGAATAATCGGCGTTTTTGAGCTCTAAATTAAAAATTTGTAATTGACTCAGGTCATTTGGAACCACGCGCTCAACGGTCGCGCCTGCTGAAATACGCCCTGCGTTTAATTGATTGACTTGCACTTCAGTTCCGTTAGCTGCTGCTCCAGCACCTGCAACTACCAGGTTGCCTTGTGCCATCGCATAGATTTGACCGTCAGCACCTTTTAAGGGGGTCATTAACAAGGTGCCGCCGCGAAGACTTTTTGAATTTGCCACCGAAGACACCGTCACGTCAAGGGACTGGCCTGGCTGTGCATAAGGCGGCAACGTGGCCGTTACCATCACAGCCGCAACGTTTTTTAACTGTATCGTACTAAAGGTGCCGGGCGGTAATACAACGCCCATCACCTGTAACATACTCAACGTCGTTTGAAGCGTAAACGGTGTCTGTGTAGTTTGGTCACCCGTACCATCCAAGCCCACGATTAACCCATACCCAATCAATTGGTTTGAACGTACGCCCTGAATCGTGGCGATATCTTTGAGGCGTGCGGCCTGGACCTGTAAGCTCACAAGCATCAAGCCAAGCATCCAGGCGGTTGCCAGACGTTTTAATGCTTTCAAGGTGTATCGCGGCATGAGGGATTCTTTTTAGTCAGACAAAGTATGAGGGGTGGCGCAGATCGTCACGAGAATCAACCTGGAAAAGCGCTAAGAAAAAATCTATTAATCGTCTTGGCAATGTTCGCCAAATCGAAAGTGCTATTCGTACGATATTCAACCCGTGCATCGGCAATCGTATTCGAGGCAACCGAATTATCGTTAGTGATCATGTAAGGATTAACAACACCAGAAAACCGAATGAACTCGACCCCCGCATCCAGACCGATTTGTTTTTCACCCACGACCACGAGATTGCCGTTTGGCTTCACCTCTGTGACAACAGCCGAGATTGAACCCGAGAACGTCACGCCGTTGCTGCCATCTGTGGTTGTTGCAGCCGAATCCGAATTTGTGACGTTATAAGTTGGATCGATTTTGGTACCCGCAGAGTTGGTCACCTCGCTCGCAGCACTACCCTTTTTGTCTAACGCGGACCCCGCATTTTTAGTCGCTGTCGTGTTTTCAACTAAGTTGATGGTTAAGATATCGCCAACCAAGCTTGCGCGTCGCCCTTCAAAGATCGATCGATAAGAACCTGTACTGAAGATTGCACCCGATTTTGGGCCTGCTAAAGGCATATTGGCGTTTGTAGGCGGTGGATCTG
>CAIYCP010000709.1 GCA_903924715.1 uncultured beta proteobacterium | reverse complement strand
TGGCGCCTTATCTGCGCAAGTTCGGGCGCTATACGATCCCTGATTTTTTAGGGGCGCGCTTTGGTGGTCATTGGCCCAGAATGCTCGGCGTAATCTGCGCGGTACTGGTTTCGTTTACCTACCTGGTGGCGCAAATCTACGGCGTTGGAATTATCACGACGCGTATGACGGGGATCTCGTTTGAGCTAGGAATTTTTATCGCGCTAGGCGGTGTGCTGGTTTGCTCGTTCTTGGGTGGTATGCGGGCCGTGACCTGGACCCAGATCGGGCAGTACATTATTTTGCTGATCGCGTATTTGGTACCCGTCATTTGGCTTGCTGTGAAACAGACGGGGGAACCGGTGCCTCAGTTGGCCGCAAGCGCCGTCATGCAACAAGTGACTGAGCGCGAGCGCGAACTGAGTAATGACGAAAGCGAGTTGTCTGTCAGAGCGCTATGGCAAGCTCGCGCCGATACGATGCAAGTGCGCGTATCTGGTTTGCCAGCAACCTATGAAACTGAAAAGCAAAATCTTCGCTTGAAGTTGTTACGTGCGCGTGCCAATGACGCACCGATGGGAGATGTGCGTTTGCTTGAACGCGAATTAGCGTCGTATCCCGCATCCGTTGAACAGGCTCAAATGGCCTGGTCCAAAGCTCGGGATGATTATGCGATGCGTGCGACGGCGCCTCAGCCGCATGCTGAGCCTTTTGCAAGCCGCGCGTATGAGTCACCCGATGCGGTGCGGCATAATTTTTTGGCGATTGTCTTGTGCTTGATGATGGGGACAGCAGGCCTGCCGCATATCTTGATGCGCTCGTACACCACCCCTTCGGTTGACGCCGCACGCAAGTCGGTCTTTTGGTCGCTGTTCTTTATTCTGTTGCTCTATCTCATGGCGCCGGCCCTGGCGATCTTGGTTAAGTTTGAGATCTACGCCAATCTCGTGGGGACCCGTTTTGCCGAGCTGCCGAGCTGGGTGCACGCCTGGTCGGCGGTTGATCGGTCGTTACTGAGTATTCTGGATTTAAATCAAGACGGTATTGTGCAGTTGGCTGAAATTCAGATGGGGGCAGACGTTGTTGTCTTGGCAGGCCCTGAAATTGGTGGGCTGCCCTATGTGGTGTCGGGTTTAGTCGCCGCAGGCGCCCTGGCAGCAGCCTTGTCGACGGCAGATGGTTTGTTGTTGACCTTATCCAGCGCGCTGTCGCATGACACCCTTTTTAGGGTCATGTCGCCCAAGATGGGGCCAGGCAGGCGTGTGCTGTTGTCCAAAATATTATTGTTGCTGGTCGCGTTTGTGGCTGCGTGGGCAGCTACAAAAACGCCAGCAGACATTTTATTTTTAGTGGGCGCGGCTTTTTCTTTTGCCGCATCGACTTTTTTTCCGGTACTTGTGTTGGGCGTGTTCTGGAAAGGTGCAAATAAATGGGGTGCGTGCTGCGGCATGTTGACAGGTCTGGTGATCACCATCGTGTACATGGTGCAAGCCCAGCCTTGGTTGCGTCATTGGGTACTTGGGGTTTCAACGAGCGAACCCGTTGAGCTGTGGTGGGATATCCAGCCTATTGCCTCGGGCGTGTTTGGGGCGCCGGCAGCCTTTGTCGTCATCGTCATTGTGTCCTTGCTGACGAAGCAAAAAAACCCAGTGACCGATGCGTTGGTCGATGATTTAAGGTTGCCGGATTAACACGAGCACAGCGCCTGCTCCGCCGTGCGCCAGAGGGGCCTGAGCAAATGCGCTGACGTCGGGTAACTGCTTGAGCCATTGCCGGACACGTGTGGGCAAGACCGGTTGACTATTTGCAGAGCCATACCCGATGCCATGAATGATGCAAACACAACGGGTGCCGTGGCGTTGGCTGGCTTCGATAAAGGCGAGGAGGGCGCTGCGGGCTGCTTCAGTGTTCAGGCCATGCAGGTCGAGTCGAGCGCCAATTGGCCAAAACGCTTGCTTTAATTGGCGTCGTACGCCTGGACCAATGCCTGCTGCGGCCCAATCAAGTTCTATCTCGGTGCCCTTGACGAGCTCGGCACCGTCAGAAACCGGTTGCATCGTGCTTTGCGTGGCGCCAAGCGCACGCTGGCGCCGCTCAGCAAGCTGGTTGGCCTTAGGCTTGGTCACTGCCGTGTTGTGCAAGAGGCGCGCGTTGCTCTTGTTTAAGGGCTGTACTAAGCGAGTGGCCCGCGCAAAAAGCTTTCCGTCCACCTCGGGCAGAGAGGTGGGTAGGCTTGACGTGGCTTGGGCTTTGGCGAGCGTCTCAGCCTTTTCGCGCACGCGCGCCGCCGCCTCGCTCAGACCTTTGAGGTCGGCGAGGCTCGCTTTACGGCTGCGCATTCTCCAGCCAGCGTTGTGCGTCAAG
>CAIYCP010000708.1 GCA_903924715.1 uncultured beta proteobacterium | reverse complement strand
GCTCAGACTGGATCAATGAAGACACCCCCACTGCACCTAAAAATTTTAACGGGCAAGTCTTACTTCAAACCGAGCAATGGCTACAGAGTCAGAACGCCGCTTTTGAAACCTTGAGCTTGCGACTCTCTGGCATTTACGGGCCCGGCAGAACATATCTGCTTGATCGTTTACGCGCTGGCCAAGCCAGTGCACCCAGCACTGAGTCACATTGGGTCAATCGAATTCATATCGAGGATGCTGCTGCGGCTGTTGTCCATCTGATGAATTTACCAAATCCAAAACCGATTTATTTAGTCACGGACAGCACCCCTTTGCCAATGCGCACGCTATATGAAGCCTTGGCAAAACTTGTCGGCGGGCCGACACCCCCCATCGGCGAAGCGCCACGAGCGGTCGGTAGCAAGCGCTTAAGTAATGCCAGGTTGCGTGAAAGTGGGTTTACGCTGGCGTGGCCCGATAGCCGCTTAGGCCATGCAGCGCTTGTTGCTCAGTGATGGCCGAGCTTAGGCTTCGGCGTAGCTGACTTCTAAAATATCGAGCTCGTCGATACCGCCTGGCGTGCGAAGTGTGATGGTGTCACCAACATGCGCTTTGTTCAAGGCACGCGCGACCGGTGAAATCCAGCTGATTTTTCCGTTTAACGGATCTGCCTCGTCGACCCCAACAATGGTGACACGACGCTCAAGGCCTGTTTGATCCGCATACAACACGGTTGCACCAAAAAATACCTGATCGCGATTCTGTTGCTGGGCAGGATCAACGATTTCGGCTAACTCGAGACGTTTAGTTAGAAACCGCATGCGACGATCAATTTCGCGCAAGCGTTTTTTGCCATAGAGATAATCGCCATTTTCAGAGCGATCCCCATTTGAAGCAGCCCACGACACGATTTGAACCATCGCGGGTCGCTCTTCATTCATCAGCTTAATTAACTCGCTGCGTAACGCGGCATAGCCACCAGGTGTCAAATAATTACGTGTCCCCTTAGGTAAAGCCGCGGCTTCAGGGATATCGTCGTCATCATCGTTGTCTTGTTCTTTTACGAAAGCTTTGTTCATGTTTCTGCAAAGGTTTTCAAAGCAAGTTTTGCCAAACCGGTTTCAAGTCAGCCGGTAAAGGCGGCAAACTGCCAAATTCAATCGTGCTCTCTTTTGAGCTATGAAAATCTGAACCACACGAAGCTAGAAAGTCATAGTGACGTGCGATCTGCGCGTACTCTTGATATTGCGGCACAGTGTGGCTACCCGTGATGACTTCGATCGCTTGGCCACCGACCTCTTTAAAGGTATCAAACAGTGCGCCAAATTGCGTCGGGGTGTAATGATAACGGCCAGGATGTGCAATGACTGCGACACCGCCTGCACCACGGATCCAGGCAACAGCCTCTTCAAGTTTGGCCCATTGCATGGGCTCGTGCGCGGGGCCATCGTCACTTAAATACTTGTCAAATACGCCTTGCACGGTGGGGCAATGACCGGCCTCTACCAAAAAGCGCGCGAAGTGTGTGCGACTAATCAGCTCGGGGTTTCCCGCAAAAGTCAGAGCGCCTTCAAAGGCACCAGGCATGCCAAGCTTGGCCAACCGCTCGCCGATGCGGCGTGCACGTCCGGATCTGCCTGCACGCGTCTCACGCAAGCCCTGTACCAACCCTGCGTTCTCAGGATCGATGCCGAGTCCAACGATGTGCACAGTTTGTTTGGCCCAGGTGACCGAAATTTCGACACCCGATAAATAATGCATACCGAGTGCTTCGGCTCTGGCGCGGGCGCGTTGTTGCCCAGACACTTCGTCATGATCGGTCAGTGCCCATAAGGTCACACCGCATGCGTGCGCGCGCTCGGCGACCACTTCAGGGCTATAGACGCCGTCAGAGATGGTTGAATGACAATGCAAATCTGCACAAAAAGCGGGCGTTTGATTAGGCATATAAAAAATCCGTTACGACCTTGACTTGATCGTCAGTCATCAGGGTGGGTGCATGGCCTACGCCGCTAAACTCGTGCGACTTAGCCTGCGGATTACGCTCAAGCATTTGCTGCAAGGTATGTTTAGACAATAAATCAGACTCGGCACCACGCAAAATCATAATCGGCGTTTGAACCGAGGCGTAGGCCGACCATAAGTATTGTTCGCCTTGGGCCGCGACTTCAGGGGTCATACTTTTAAACGGCACAGCCAGCCCCAAATCGTAGTGCTTAATCCAGACGCCGTTTTGCTCAATATAGGTGTAGCGCGTCAGTTCTTCCCACTGCGCCTTGGTGTGCGGGCCAAAGGAGGCTGCAGTTTTTTTGACATACTGGACTGCGTCCTGAAAGCTCGCAAACTCAATCGCTTCGCCGACATATTGTCCGATACGTTCAAGTGACACCGGTTCAAGGTGTGGCCCCACGTCATTGAGCACAAGACGATCCAGACGAACCCCCGTTGAGGGTAGGCTCGAGTAATGCTGAGCGGGGGTCAGGGTTTGTTGTTGCACACGTGCCAGGGCCAGGGCACCGGCATACGCCAGACCAATCAAGCCGCCCATCGAGGTGCCCACCCAGTGCAATTCAGAGGGTTGCAGACGGTCAACCAGATTCACCATGTCGGCAGCGTACTGGGGCACCGCATAGAAAGCTGGGTTTGCCAGCCGATCGGACATCCCACGCCCAACCACATCTGGGCACACGACCCGATAATCTTGCGCCAACCGCTTGGCCAAAACGTCAAAATCGCGACCTGTGCGCGTCAAACCATGCACGCACAACACAAGTTTTTTATTAGAGGGATCGCCCCATTCGGTATAAGCCATGCGGTGCAACCCAGCCGGACTGCTGCACATGACTGCTTTAAGGCGAGGGGTGGCCATGAAGGGGCTCCTGAAAAACCAAGTCCTATTGTAGTGGTTCTAGCGTAGCCTTTGATGCCAGTAGCGTTGGCGCAGTTGACTGTAAGGCTGAACAGACAGCCCCGCAGGCGTAGAATTTGCCACGAGGGCTCCGTGCTGATCTGTTTGCCAGAAACTTGCCCCACCCTCTAGCCAGCGCTGCTTAATCAACGGGTGCGGGTGCCCGAAGCGATTGAGGTAGCCCGCTTGCACGATTGCGTGTTGGGCCCTGAGCCGCTGCACAAAGCGAGGTGACGAAGACGTATCTGAGCCATGGTGCGCCACCACGACCAGATCGGCGGTCAGATCTGTGGGCGTGTTTGCGACGCGCTGCTCAAGCAAAAGTTGCTCTTGTTTGACGCCAATATCCCCCGGCAACAAGGCCGAGTGGTGCAAGCCTTGAACATGCAACACACAACTTTGCGCGTTTTTTGAGGGCTTGGTCTTGCTAGATCGAAGGGACTCGACTTTGAGTTGTATTGCCTCAGGATGCAAAAATTGAAACACCACGCCATCCCACTCCCAGTCGTGTTCACGTTCGCAGAGAAGCGTCTGCGCGGGCCCACTTTTAAAGGTGACCGAAGCGCTCGCGGGTGATGTACGCCTGAGCCACTCTTGAAACGAAAATGAGCTGTACAACGTGCCAACCGGTAACGCTTTTAAAACCGCCAATAAGCCGCCCGCGTGATCGCTGTCGCCGTGCGACACGACTACGCGATCGAGTTTTCGTATGCCTAACGCGCGCAAGCCTGGCACAAGCGTTCGCGTACCGGC
>CAIYCP010000707.1 GCA_903924715.1 uncultured beta proteobacterium | reverse complement strand
GCCCTCAAAATCGATGTAATCGAGAAACAACAGTGGTCTGACATTCCTGCTATTGATCTCACGATTGATGACTTCACAATCTTTGGCAGTCAACTCGGTCAGGTACGGTTAGTAGGCGCAAATCAGCAGCGCCATGAGCTCTGGACAATCGAGAAACTAGACATTCAAAACCCGTTTGCCACGACGGTCGCCTCGGGGCAGTGGCGTTTGAAAGGGCCCACACGCGGTATTCGTTTAAACGCCGAGGTGACGGTGAGCGATCTGGGCCGCTTCTCGGCTCAGATGGGGCATCCAGAGCGAGTCAAGGGTGGTCGAGGCCGACTCGAAGCACAAATTGATTGGGTGAATTTTCCCTGGACGTATAGCTATCAGGGTTTGAGTGGTACGGCCAAAGTTGATCTTAAACAGGGCGTGTTTGAACACGTAAATTCTCGCAGCGCTCGACTGTTAGAGCTATTGTCACTTCAGTCCCTACAAAGATTACTCAGCTTTAATTTTCGCCCTGATAACGAGTTTAAAGACGGCTTCCCCTGGAACTCCTTGACAGGTAGCTTTGACATTACCAAAGGCGTTGTACAAACCAATGATCTGACGATCAACAGTCCAATTGCCAGTATCTTATTAACAGGCCGCTCTGATTTAGATAAAAAGCGTTGGGATATGGAGGCCGATGTTCGGCCACTATTCGATATGAGCGGCGCCGCACTTGCGACGGCTTTTGCGGTCAATCCGATTGCGGGTCTTAGCGCGCTGGCGACGCAGTTTTTATTGCGTAACCCAATCGAAAAAGCAATGACTGTTAAGTATTTAGTCACTGGGCCATGGGACGATCCCAAGATCGAGGCACGCGGGGCACCCGAACCTGTGTCGACGCAAAGTCGTCGGCCGACAGGCCCGGGTAATTAACCCTCTTTAGCGTTTCATTAACTCAAAGAACTCATTGTTGTTCTTGGTTGAACGCATCTTATCCAGAATGAACTCCATCGATTCGACGTCATCCATGTCGTGAATAAACTTGCGCAGCACCCATACCTTTTGCAACAGATCGGGCTTGATCAGCAACTCTTCGCGACGCGTACCTGATTTATTCAGATTAATCGCAGGGTAGACGCGTTTTTCAGCCAAACGACGTTCAAGGTGAATCTCAGAGTTACCTGTACCCTTGAATTCTTCGTAAATCACTTCGTCCATTCGGCTACCAGTTTCAATAAGCGCCGTGCCGATGATGGTGAGCGAGCCACCTTCTTCAAGGTTACGCGCTGCGCCAAAAAAGCGCTTTGGACGTTGCAACGCATTGGCATCGACGCCGCCAGTCAATACTTTGCCCGAGGCAGGTACGACGGTGTTGTAGGCGCGGGCTAGCCGGGTAATCGAATCGAGCAGGATGACGACGTCTTTTTTCATCTCGACCAGTCGTTTTGCGCGTTCGATCACCATTTCGGCTACTTGTACGTGACGTGTAGCGGGCTCATCGAACGTTGAAGCCACAACTTCGCCGCGCACAGTGCGCTGCATTTCAGTGACTTCTTCTGGACGCTCGTCGATCAACATCACGATCATGACCGCGTCTGGAAAATTATCGGTAATCGCATGCGCAATATGTTGCATCATGACGGTTTTGCCTGACTTAGGGCTGGCGACGATCAGGCCGCGTTGACCCTTACCGATCGGAGCAAAAATGTCCAGAATACGTCCGGTCAAATTTTCTTCGCTTTTAATATCACGCTCAAGTGGCATGACTTTATCGGGGTGCAAAGGCGTCAGGTTCTCAAACATGATCCGATGTTTGATCGCTTCAGGCGCATAGCCATTGACCTTGTCAACCTTGACCAAGGCAAAATAGCGTTCGCCATCTTTTGGGGTGCGTACTTCGCCCTCGATCGAATCGCCGGTATACAAATTAAAGCGACGAATTTGTGAAGGCGAAATATAAATATCGTCGGTACTGGCCAGATACGAGGTATCGGGCGAGCGTAAAAAGCCAAACCCGTCGGGTAAGACCTCTAAAACGCCATCGCCAAAAATTTGTTCGCCTTGCTTAGCCCGCTTTTTCATGATCGCAAACATCAGTTCTTGTTTGCGTAAGCGACTAGCGTTTTCGATTTCGAGGCCTGCGGCCATTTCGAGCAGCTGCGAAACGTGCTGCGCCTTCAGTTCGTTCAGGTGCATTGATGTCAGTATAAAAAATTACTT
>CAIYCP010000706.1 GCA_903924715.1 uncultured beta proteobacterium | reverse complement strand
GCCGCGAAATCGCAGGCCCAGGGCCTAGCCGCGCCGTAGTCTTTCAAAACCACTCGTTATTGCCTTGGCTCTCGTGCTTTGACAACGTTTATCTGGGCGTAGAACGCGTCTTCGCACAGACCGAGAATAAACAACAGCTTAAAGAACGCACAGAAGAGGCGATGGCCCTCGTCGGCTTGACTGCCTCGCAACACAAAATGCCCCATGAGGTGTCTGGCGGAATGAAACAACGCGTTGGCATTGCCCGCGCTTTAGCCATGGAACCGCAAGTACTGTTGCTTGACGAGCCCTTTGGCGCACTCGATGCCTTGACGCGCGCCAACCTGCAAGACGAACTCATGAAGATTGTCGCTTCAAAAAACAGTACCGCCGTTATGGTCACCCACGATGTCGATGAAGCCGTGCTGCTGTCAGATCGAATTGTGATGATGACCAATGGCCCGGCCGCACATATCGGTGAGATTTTATCAATCGAACTTGATCGGCCACGGGATCGCGTTGCTCTTGCGCACAGCACGCAATACTTAGATTACCGAACCGCGGTCATTGACTTTTTATATCGCAAACAGGGCAACCCGACCCACGCCAAGGCCTGAGAGACATCATGAAAAAAATGAAACTGGTTTTAGTCGGTAACGGCATGGCGGGCGTGCGTACCCTCGAAGAGTTGCTCAAACTCGCGCCCGACTTGTATGACATCACCGTATTTGGCAGCGAGCCCTACCCGAACTACAACCGAATTTTGCTCTCGCCAGTGCTATCGGGCGAACAAAACGTTGAACAAATTATTCTGAATGATCTGCAATGGTATGCCGATCATAATATTCGCTTGCATCTGGACAAGACCGTCATCGAAATCGATCGGATTGCACGTGAAGTCAAGGCGGCAGATGGCACGACTGAGCCCTATGATCGCCTGCTCTTAGCGACAGGCTCGCTCCCGTTTATGCTGCCAGTGCCTGGTAAGGACTTGCCGGGCGTCATTGCCTATCGTGATATTAAAGACACGAACGAGATGATTGCCTCGACTCAAGCACATCAACACGCCGTGGTGATTGGTGGCGGCTTGCTTGGGCTAGAGGCGGCCAACGGTCTACGCGTGCGGGGCATGACCGTCACTGTCGTGCATTTGATGGATTGGCTGATGGAACGCCAACTCGATCCTGTTGCCTCGCAACTTTTACAAAAAAGCCTTGAGGACCGCGGGATCGCTTTTAAACTCAAGACACAAACTGAAGCGCTACTGCCAAATGCCGTTGGTGATCGCGTCGCTGCCGTCCGCTTCAAAGATGGCGAGACGATCCCTGCTGATCTGGTTGTGATGGCTGCGGGCATTCGACCTAATACGGCGCTCGCTGAGTCGGCCAATATTCATTGCTCACGCGGCATCATCGTCAACGATACGATGCAAACCTTTGATCCTTTAATCTACGCGGTCGGCGAATGCGTCAATCATCGAGGTTCAGTGTATGGTTTAGTTGCGCCACTGTTTGAACAAGCCAAGGTCTGCGCCAATCATCTCGCCGAGTACGGCATCGCGCGCTACAGCGGTTCGGTGACCTCGACCAAGCTCAAAGTGACCGGCATCGACTTGTTTTCAGCAGGCGATTTTATGGGAGGGGATGGCTGCGAAGAGATCACACTATCCGATCCCTTGGCCGGTGTGTATAAAAAATTAGTGGTTAAAGATGATTTGCTAGTGGGCGCTTGCATGTATGGCGATACCGCAGATGGTACCTGGTACTTCAAACTTTTACGTGAAGAAAAAAATATTGCAAGTATTCGTGACACGCTAATCTTTGGCGAAAGCAACATCGGCGATGTGGGCCATGAAGGGCACAATAAAGCCGCTGCGATGCTTGATGCCGATGAAGTCTGTGGCTGTAACGGTGTGAGCAAGGGAAAAATCGTACGCGCGATTAAAGACCAAGGTCTTTTTACACTTGATGATGTCCGCAAATGCACCAAGGCGAGCGCCTCCTGCGGTTCGTGCACGGGCCTAGTTGAGCAGATTTTAATGAACTGTTTAGGTACCAGCTACTCTGAGACGCCTCAGAAAAAAGCAATGTGTGCCTGCACCGATCATTCGCACGAGGCAGTGCGCGTGGCCATTCGCGAGCACAAGTATCTGGACCAAGCACAAATTCGTACCGAAATGGGCTGGCGCACTCCCAGCGGTTGCGCAAGCTGCCGCCCTGCCTTGAACTATTACTTGATTTCGACCTGGCCACACGAGGCTAAAGACGATCCTCAATCGCGTTTTATCAACGAGCGCGCGCACGCGAATATTCAAAAAGACGGCACCTACTCTGTCATTCCAAGAATGTGGGGCGGCGTCACAAACGCCTCTGAGCTACGGCGCATCGCTGACGTTGCCGATAAATTCAAGGTCCCGACGGTCAAAGTGACGGGCGGGCAGCGCATTGACCTACTTGGGATTAAAAAAGAAGATTTGCCCGAAGTCTGGAAAGACCTTGGCATGCCGTCTGGCCATGCATACGGCAAATCGATTCGCACCGTCAAGACCTGTGTAGGATCCGAACACTGTCGGTTTGGTACACAGTTGTCGATGGATATGGGCGTGCGGCTCGAGAAGATGCTCTTTGGCATGTACGCCCCCCATAAGGTCAAGCTGGCGGTATCGGGTTGCCCTCGAAACTGCGCTGAAGCCGGCATCAAAGATGTCGGTGTGATTGGCGTCGATTCGGGCTGGGAGATTTACATCGCCGGAAACGGTGGCATTAAAACCGAGGTCGCTGAATTTTTATGCAAACTCAAAACTGACGACGAGGTAAAGGAATATTCTGGCGCCTTTATCCAACTGTATCGAGAAGAGGGTTGGTATCTTGAGCGCACCGTGCACTACGTACAGCGTGTTGGGATGGATTACATCAAAACACGGATTTTGCAAGATCCTGCTGGGCGCTTAGCGTTATACGAACGTTTGTTGTTTGCTCTCAAAGATGCGCCAGATCCCTGGAAAGATTTTGAAGCTGCCGGTGTTGATCTTAAGCAGTTCGAAGCCATTGCACTTGCACCGCTCAACGAGTGAGGCTCGATATGACAACCGTTGACCCGTGGATCTTCGTCAGTAAAAAACAGGATATTCCCGTGTTGGGGGCACGCATCGTAACCGGCGCGGCCGCGGGCCCAATCGCTTTATTTAAAACATTGGATCAAACCATCTTTGCCGTGCTTGACCGGTGCCCGCACAAAGGTGGCCCGCTTTCGCAAGGGATCGTACATGGCCACGCGGTCACCTGCCCCATCCATGCCTGGAATATCAATTTAGAAAATGGGTGCGCCATAGCGCCTGACGAAGGGTGTGCGCGACATTTTGACGTCAAATGCGTGGATGAGGATGTATTTTTGCGGCGCGATCAATTGGCAGTCTGGTAATGCACGAATTGAGCCAACCGCGCACCACCAAAACCACCTGTTGCTATTGCGGCGTAGGTTGTGGCGTACTGGTTCAGACCGACATCATCAATGAACGACTTGAGATTACAAACGTTGAGGGGGACCCCGATCATCCGGCCAATTTTGGTCGCCTTTGCACCAAGGGTACAACGCTTGGCCTCACAGCACAGTCACGCGTCTATCTGCAAACACGCGCCCACGCACCAGAGTTGCGTCTCAATAGAACCGACTCTCGCAAAGCGGTGTCTTGGGAACTTGCTGCCGAGCACGTTGCTTCGCGTTTTGCTGACATCATTGAAAAAAACGGCGCTGAGGCGGTCGGTGTGTATGTTTCAGGACAACTGCTGACCGAAGACTATTACGTTTTTAATAAATTGGTGAAAGGATTATTAGGCACCAATAATATCGACACCAATTCACGCCTGTGCATGTCGAGTGCCGTCGCCGGCTACAAGCAAAGCTTTGGCGCCGATGCTCCCCCTTGCAGCTATACAGATATCGATCATGCCAAGGTGATCTTTATCACTGGATCAAACACCGCATTCGCACACCCAATCTTGTTTAGGCGCATTGAGGCGGCACGTGCACTCAACCCTGAGCTCAAACTGATTGTGGTTGATCCGCGCCGTACTGACACCGCACAAATGGCCGATCTGTTTTTACAGATCCTGCCCGGTACCGATGTGGCGCTTTATCACGGCATGCTGCATCTGATGCTATGGGAAGGCTGGCTAAACCACAGCTACATTCATGCGTACACGGAGGGCTTTGAAGCGTTAAAAACCCTCGTACGCGATTACACCCCAAAGGCCGTTGCCGAAATTTGCGGCATTGCAGAAAATGACCTGCATGAGGCTGCAAAACTCTTTGCAACTTCGCCCGCAACGTTGTCCTTGTACTGCCAAGGTTTAAATCAATCGAGCGCAGGCACCGACAAAAATACTGCCTTGATCAACCTACACCTTGCAACCGGCCAGCTGGGCAAAGCTGGCGCGGGGCCTTTTTCACTCACAGGGCAGCCCAATGCAATGGGAGGACGCGAGGTCGGTGGCCTTGCGAATTTACTGTCTGGGCACCGCGATTTAAAAAATCCGGCACATCGACACGAAGTTGCAGACTTTTGGGGATTGACTGAGGTGCCCGCTAAGCCCGGATTGACGGCAATCCCTATGTTTGAGGCGCTGCGCTCTGGTCAATTAAAAGCGATCTGGATTGTATGTACGAACCCAGCCCAATCACTGCCGGATCAAAGCCTGGTGCATGAGGCCCTACGCAGTGCCGAATTTGTTGTTGTACAAGACGCCTATGCAAACACCGCAACGACAGCCTTCGCCGATGTCTTGTTGCCAGCTACGACCTGGGCTGAAAAAGATGGGACCGTGACAAATTCAGAACGTCGAATCTCGCGTGTACGTCCGGCACTCCCGCCCTTTGAACAAGCACGTCAGGACTGGGCGATCGGCGTCGATATCGCTCAGCGCCTAGAGCGCAAGCTGAGCAATCCGCGTCGGCTTGATCCAGGCTCAATGTTTAACTACCCAGATGCGCACGCCATTTGGCTGGATCATCAAGCACTCACACGCGGTCGCGATCTTGATATCACGGGCTTAAGCTATGAGCGCCTTGAGACCCATGGGCCGGCGCAATGGCCATATCCAAGCGGCGCACTCAGCGGACGTATACGCCTTTACGAAGACGGCGTCTTTCCCACCGACAACGGAAAAGCACGGTTCATTGCATCACCCTACCGCGCAACCGCGGAGCGCACAGATGCGCGCTATCCGATTGCCTTATTGACGGGACGCTTAAGAGACCAATGGCATGGCAT
Organism: uncultured beta proteobacterium; assembly: GCA_903924715.1. Lineage (GTDB taxonomy): Bacteria > Pseudomonadota > Gammaproteobacteria > Burkholderiales > Burkholderiaceae_B > Zwartia. The sequence goes on along the minus strand of CAIYCP010000706.1, from coordinate 21,645 downwards.
GAGTCGAACCGGCACCCTCGCAAGACTCTACGCCCATGCCCCTGAGGCTTGTATTGATATTTCGCCAGCCGACTCCCGACGACTTGAATTGCAAAACGGTGAGTTGGTATACGTCACTTCGCGCAGGGGGGTTCAGGTCTTGCCCGTGCAAGTCTCCAGCACACTGAGCAGCTCGCAAGCCTTTATTGCCATGCACTGGGGCGGAGAATTTGTATCGGGTCAGGCGGGCAAAGCGCTCGGACAAGGCGTCAATAGCTTAACGATTGCCGCCTGTGACCCGATCTCTGAACAACCTGAACTGAAGTTTGCAGCAATCAAGGTATCGAAAGCGAATCTACCTTGGCATCTCAATGTCTTTGGTTGGTTCGACGATTCGGATGCACTCAACCTGCAGATTAAGTTGCGCGCTTTTTTCCCGCTCTGTACGTTTGCGACCGCAATTTTATTCGGGCGTGATGATACGCGTCATCAAACCGGGGTCAGCCTGACGCTAGCCAATCTAGAACCCTTCGAACCCACTTTACTTGAACAGATTCGTCGTTTATTCGGCTTAGATCACAGCACCGACATGAAGTCAGTCATGACGTATCGGGATCAGCGAAAATCGATTGAGCGGCTATTGGCCATCGAGCACCTGTCTGAGAAAAAAGTCTTGTCTTGCGTCTTGCTCACCGGCTCGATTATTGATCTAGAAGCACGAATCTGGCTCAAAGAATATCTTGAAACCTTAACCGACGTCTCGGCGCTTGGTCGCAAGTTACTATCGCCTGGAAAAACTCCACCACAAGCGCTGATCCCACGCGGAAAAATTATTTGCAATTGCTTTGATGTTTCTGAACAGGCGATCACGGCTTGTTTAATGCAAGCTGGTACGGCTGACCCGGACGACCTGCTTGACGTCCTGCAGCGCAAACTCGCGTGTGGTACCAACTGTGGGTCTTGCTTACCAGAGCTCAAAAATATGGTGGTCGCGCGTGTCAATTAAGGCTTACCTAAAACAAGTTGGTCGCGGCAGCAAAGGCGCAAGCGATTTGTCGCGCTCAGACGCCACCGATTTGTTCAGCCAGCTTTTGTCGGGTACGGCCTCAGCACTTGAGCTTGGCGCTTTTTGTATGGCCATGCGCATTAAAGGTGAATCAGCCGAAGAACTATCTGGCTTTTATGAGGCGCTGACACCTTACTTACCAAGCCTGGTGCTCAGCCGCCCGGTTTGGCTCTTGCCTTCGTACAATGGTGCTCGAAAAACAACGTTGCTGACTCCATTACTTGCCAAAATGCTGGTGGATAAAGGCTATAGTGTCCTGGTGCATGGCGCACATGAAGAAACGCAACGTACAAGCTCAGAGCACGTCTTCGCTCAAATGGGTTGGCCCATCGTTGAACAGCTCAGCGATTTAGCGCGCATACTCGAGCAACAATCCATGGCCTACTGTCCTCTTAGCGTCTTATGTCCGGCGCTAAGCCGAATTTTGTCCGTGCGCGAGGTGATTGGGGTGCGCAATACGGGCCATGTTTTAGCTAAATTACTCAATCCCATCCAAAGTGAGTCGTTTCAGGTCACCAATTACACACACCCCGTCTACCCACAGATTTTTGACGCGTTTTATAAAAGCTTTCCTACAAATGTTGTCATGATGCGCGGCCATGAAGGCGAGCCGGTGGCCAGCCCGCGACGCTTGCCTGAGCTCTACCTACGCTACAAAGACTCGGATTTAGTCGAAATGCGCATACCGCAATACTTTGATGACACGTCGGATTCAACTGAAAGCATTGTTCCCACGGCCATGATGACCGCTCAATGTTATCAACGCATGCTATCGCAACAAGAGCACATGCCCAACAGTCTAGTTGCGCAAGTGGACGCGTTGCATCGTGCGTACAGACCCGTCAATTCTCTTACTGCTTCACAGTGACCATGACAATGACAACAGATCGTTTATTTTTTTCACCAGGGGAGGTGGCGCTGATTGGTGCGGGGCCCGGAGACCCAGAACTACTCACACTCAAAGCGGCCAAGTACTTAAGGCACGCAGAAGTTGTATTGGTAGACGACCTTGTCAATCCCGTCATTCTCGAACACTGCCATCCTCAAGCACGCATTATTCATGTCGGCAAGCGCGGCGGCTGTCACTCGACGCCTCAATCTTTTATTGAGAAGATCATGGCCCGCGCTGCGCTATCTGGCCTAAGAGTTGCACGACTAAAGGGTGGCGATCCACTTATTTTTGGCCGTGCAGGCGAAGAAATTGAGGCACTTCAGGCACAACAAATTAAGGTCACACTGATTAACGGAATATCCGCTGGGCTTGCCAGTGCAGCAGCCTTCGGCGTTTCGCTTACCCACCGTCACTGTTCGCCAGGCGTCGTCTTTGTCACGGGCCATCTAAAAGAAGAGGGAACGCAACCGAATTGGCGCGCACTTGCTGAAAGCGGCATGACACTAGTCATTTATATGGGGCTCGCTCGTGCCTCGGTCATCCAACAGAATCTTCTTAATGCGGGTATGGCGGGACACACGCCGGTAGGCCTGATAAAATCAGTCACTTGCGCTGAAGAGCGCATCGTTCGAACTTGCTTGTCGCTGATGTGTGACACGATTCAGGCTGAACAATTCGCCAGCCCTTCGGTGATTTTGATTGGTGATGTTCTGCAGGCTGCAGAACAACTTAATAAAATTAGCGCGGCCGCTTAACTTTTAAACGCTCTTTTTTTAATCTTTTGCTCATGATCGCAACGGCAACCACTGGAACGATTCTTCTGGCACACGGCTCGCGCGATCCGCAGTGGCGTCTGCCTTTTGAGTCGATTTTGAAAAAAATGCAGGCACAGTCAACCGCCCCACTTGCGCTAGCATTTCTTGAGAGCATGACGCCAACGCTTGAGCAAACGATTGACGAAATGGTAGCCGCCGGAACCAAGCAAATTCATGTGGTACCCGTCTTTTTAGCAGTCGGCAGTCACGTTCGCAAAGACTTGCCTAATTTGCTCGAAACAGCACGCCAACGGCATCCGGGCCTAACGCTTGAAGCAAGCGCTGCCATTGGCGAACAAGACGTCATTCAAGAAGCCATCGCCCAACTTGCGCTTCGAGCCAGCACACTTGCTGGCTCGAAATAGCTGCTTACGCAGCAAGCCGTTTAAGCAAGGCTTGGCCCGTTTCTTTAGTGCCTAACTGGCCACCCATATCGCGCGTCGACTCTTTGGCTGCAATGGCCTGTGTGACCGCGTGTTCAAGCGCTTGGCTTGCCTTCACAAACTCGGGACGCCCTTCACGCTGACCATACCAAGTCAACAGCATTGCAGACGAACACACTTGTGAAAACGGATTGGCGATATTCTGGCCCGCAATATCAGGCGCTGAACCGTGAGCTGCCTGCGCCATCGCGTATTGGGTACCCGCATTGATTGAGGCCGCCATCCCCAGGCTACCCGCAAGCTCGGCCGTGAGATCAGACAAAATGTCACCGAACATGTTGGTCGTGACAATCACGTCATAACGTTCAGGCGCGCGCACCACATGGGCCATCATGGCATCCACAATCACATCGTCAACCTTTACGGCCGGAAACTCTTTTGCCACCGCAAGGCAAGCATCAATAAACATACCATCACCGATACGCAAGACGTTTGCCTTGTGCACAATGGTGACGTGTTTTTTGCGCGTCATGGCCAACTCAAACGCCGAACGTGCAATACGCTCGCAACACTGACGCGTGATGCGACGCAACGATACGACGACATCAGGCGTAATGAGCATTTCACTGCCACCTGATTCGATGTTGCGATCTGCATAAAAGCCTTCTGTATTTTCGCGCACCACCACCAAGTCAAGCGGCTTGTAAGTCGTGCCGCTGCCAGCGTAAGTCTTGGCGGGACGGATGTTGGCAAATAGATCAAGCCCTTTTCTAAAAAACTTAGATGGATTGATTTCGCCCTTTGATTCATCTTTAAAATCATAGGTGGCCATTGGGCCCAAAATCAAACCATCCGCTTTTTTGACGGACTCCATCAAACCATCATGAATGGTCGTGCCGTATTTCTTAAGGCTGTCATGACCTGCAATGTCATGCTGTAAATTCAAACCTAATTTGTATTGTTTAGAGACCAGTTCTAAGGCGTCAACTGCAACCGCTACAGTCTCAGCGCCAATACCATCTCCAGGAAGCACAATGATTTTCATTATTTCTAATCTCTTTTTTAATTAAACAATACAGATCTAGGTATTAGGGCAACTGAATCGTTTTGAAGTCGCCTGGCAAAATCAATTCTATTGTTTCGAAATCTTCAGAGTGTTCAATTTCACGATGTCGAATCCCCGGAGCTTGATGCACGCAGGTACCGGCCTCAAGCTTGTGCGTACCGTGCCCATCATATTCAAAAATCGCCCAGCCTTTTAAAACAAATACAAATTGAAATTCAACCTCGTGACAGTGCCAGTCGCCGTGCGCATTGCTACCCTTGCTCGCCTTAATGACGTGCGCAACCACTTTTTTGTCTGTTGAATCATAAATACCCAGGTCACGATAATCAAAATATTCGCGTAAGCCATCGTGTGAAAAAGGCTTGTCTTTGGCGTGCTGAATGCTAAATCTCATGGCGAGTCTCCGTTTGTTTTATTTGAATGACGATCAAGAGGTGCGCAAGCTTAAGCGATTACTTAGTTTGATCGCCCATCCTCAGGTAGCTACGATACTCAATTTAAACGCTTTCGCAAAGCCGTTTCTCTGAGTATTGGCCGATTTGACAGGGCGTACAGAAAGCAGCCAAATCCAAACCACCGGCCTTAGCCTAAGACAAGCGTACAGCAATGAAGACCATCGGCGTGTTGAGTCATCTTGAGTTGCTGCTCAGTTTCCGAAATCACCCGCCACTGACCGTTCGCAACAGGCGCGCCATGCATTACCACCGGCAATGAATGCGTCTTTAGGCGAATCACTGGGGGGTTATGGCAATACGGCGCATCAGCATGGCCATTGAGCGCACTGGCGATCGCGTGCGCCTGCTTTGAGATCGGTTCAATAAACCGGCAGGGCATGCCGTTAATGCTCACACAATCGCCTAAGGCATAGACATCTTTCGCGCTGGTCTGCAAAGTGGTCGGATCAACCGCAATGCCCCGATCAAGCATCAAGTTTGCGCCCGCGGCCAACCGGGTATCAGTCACCAGACCCGTGGCTGCCACAATCTCATCACACTCAAAGCTTAAGCCACATTGCGTCGTGACCAATTTCAGGCCGTCGACGTTCTGCACAACCGTGGTCACTTGTACGCCGCCAACAAACGTCACACCCGCGCGCTCAAGCGCCATACGCAAACGGGTCGAAGCCTGTTCTGGCAGCACAGTTGCCAACGGCGCTTGTTGCACATCAAGCAAAGTCACCTGATGTCCAGCAGTGATGAAATCATCTGCAAGTTCGCAGCCCACCATGCCAGCACCGATCAGCACCACCCGCTTAGGCGAAGGGGCAAGATGTTGCGTGAGCCTAACCCATGACTCAAGATCGTTGATCCGCCAGCATAAATGTGCGGGCAAGGCGGCAGGCAATGCAGGCTGAGCACCTTGTGCCAAGATTAAAGCGGTGTAAGGCACATTGCCACGCGTCGTTCGCAATTGGTGCAAGGCGGGTGACAAGCCCACAGCAAAGGTTTCTGTCATCAAGCGCACCCCCAAGCGCTCAGCGCTTGAAAGACCCGTTTCACGCACCAGCGACTCACGCGTTGAGCGACGGCGCAGCGCAATCGACAGTTCGGGCTTCAGGTAGCGATCGCCAACGCAAGCTGTCACAATTGTGATGGGCACCTTGGGATCTTGCGCACGCACCGCTTCGGCTGCGGCCCACCCAGCTTGGCCCGCCCCGACAATCACCACGCCGACACCACGCTTGAGCGCTGGCTGAGTACGCGCAACAAAAGGCGCAATCTCAGGCACGTCGTAGGGTTCAAAGTCAGACTTGACTACACCGCAAAGCGGGCAGACCCAGTCTTCAGGAATCTCTGAAAAACGTGTGCCCGGCGCAATACCACTATCCGGGTCACCGAGCTTTTCGTCGTAAATCAGTCCGCAGGCACGACAAATAAACTGCTTCCAGGCCTGGGCTTGGGTCATGCAGGCATGACCGGTTTGGATAAACGTGCCATTTCCCAACGCAAATGTTTAATCGCCGGTGTCACGATCGCCACAAAGTGCGCTTCGCGAATTCGGCGCTGCGGTGCGGTATTCATCATGTAGCCACGCGCACCTTGATGTAGCAGCGCTGATTGCGAGGCACGCAAAACCAACTCAGCACTTTGAGCCCGCGCATCAAGCACACTAATCACGTAATCCGTGCTGCCGTCGTACGGTGTGCGCGCGAGCGACTGGATACGCGTACTCAAATCATCCAGTTCAGCTTGTAATTCATCGGGCCGATCATTTAAAAACTTATTCACATGCCCCAGCAAGGGCTCAACCTCAAGCATCGACTCAATACTGCCTTGTGTCACGCCAAGTGCCCAACCCGTTTGCAGTAAAACAAACGCAGCACGCACGCGCGCGATAAACGGTTTGGCTGGATCAGCAATCAGCGCGTCTTCGCTGACAAAATAATCGTCTAAACGAATACCCCAAGTACTCGTGCCCTCCATGCCTGAAAACTCAGGACACTGCCTCAAGACGACATCATCGGTACAACGCAACAAGAACATGATTTCGTGCGAAGTACTGCCATCATCCAAATAGACACCCGCAATCGCACCACAGTATTGGCCGCGACCAATATGGCTGACCCACGGCAATGCACCACTCACACGATAACCACCCGCCACACGCTTCGCACGTAACAGCATTTTTTCAATGCCGGCAAAGGTCTTCATGGGGTTTGATAAGGCTGTACCGCCCAAGGTATTGGCACAGGCATGTTCATCTAGCAAGGCGCCCATCAGCGCAGGGTTGCCAGATTGCTCCATATACAAACCACAAACGTCATGACACCAGGTTAAGAAACCCGTCGAGCCGCAATGTTGCGCAATCTCGCGCATCACGTTGATCGCCAGACCAATCTGTTGACCATTACGATCCAAATGCGCCCCAAACGCGCCAGTTTGCCCCAACGAGCGCATGATGTCGGCTGGGTAGAAACCTTCGTGATCGATTTTGTAAGCCGCTTGGGCTAGCACACCGCTTGATAGCTGCTTAACGCTCGCCAACAATGTTTGCGAACCGGTTGCCAATACCGCGGGAGCGACGTCTGTGGGATTCATATAACAAATTCAACAATAAGTTTTTGACAAATTCAAAGCGGAGCAGACGCGGTTCAAGCCAGCCCAATCTCGAACCCAATCGGGTTGCGCATTGAGTTCGCAACGGGCGAATACATATTGGCGTGACGCACAATTTCATCAAGCTGTTCACGTGAGGCATCGCCTTCAATGACCACTTTGACCCGAATCGCCTGAAAACCCATTTGAGGTGGCGCCATTTCTGCACCACCTGCACCCCAGGCTGCAGGGTTGCCGATGTCGCCCTCTAAAAACAATTCAAGCTTTGACAGCTTGACTTGCTTCCAGGTTGCCACCGCAGTAATCCCGACCGCCAAGCAGCCACCCAGCGCCGACAAGACAACCTCACCCGGTGCGGGCGCAGTATCTTGCCCAAACAAATGAGGCGGCTCATCGACCACAACAGGCTGATGATTGCCGACATAACTCAAGGTGCGATATTGGCCTTCGCACACGGTATGCACTTTATTGGTGCCTTTGCGTGTTGGGTCTGCACGGCCTTTTTCGGCAAAACCGAGCAAACCGTCACGATCAATCGGACGCAAGTAGGCGGTAACAGTCGATGGGGCGCTAGCATTACTCATTGAAAACTCCAGAAATTAGACCAAGCAGATAGATTAATCGAGGCGAAGCCATCAAAAATGACGAGAAAAGTATCGCGACTCACATCATAAGCTGTTTAGGCTATGGGGAGGTGTCTGCCCATCTTGAGAAATCGCAATAATTGTGCCAAGTACAACTGAGCCGCTTAAGTTTATTTAAATGCCCAAGGCCGAATCGACCCCGGCCTCACGCGCGACGCGCACGACATCAGCCAGCGTATCGGCTGGCAACAACAAGCCTGCAGCGCGATTTTCGGCATCGGCCTTTTTTTCGAGTTCGCCGGGATAGAACACCTGCTCGTGACCGGCCGCCAACGGCACATCTTTGAGCGAGCGGATGTACTGGTCAATGCGCTGATGAAACTCGGTTAACGGTTGAAACGCCGCCACATTAAGGGCGACCATCAAATGACCCGCACCACTGCGATTGACAGGATCGTACGGACCATGAACCCGATCAAGAAACTGACTGCCCGACAAGACACCCGACAAAATATCAACCATCACGCCCATCACATAGCCTTTGTGGCCCGCCATCGGCAAAATAAAACCTTCAAGCGCGGCCTTTGGATCTGTCGTGGGTTGCCCCGCTGCATCAACCGCCCAATGCGAAGGGATTGTTTCATTTCGATTGTTGGCGAGGTAGATTTTGCCCCGAGCGACGCCAGAGTTCGCCATATCCATCACAATCGGTCCATAGGCACCGCCCGGCACTGCAATCGACCAGGGGTTGGTGCCGATCTTCTTTTTAAGCCCACCCCAAGGGGCCATATTTGGCCCTGCGTTACTCATCAACAACATCACACAGCCCTGCTCGGCCGCGATGCGGGTGTAGTACATGCATGTACCAAAATGGTTTGAGTTGCGAATCGAGACCACACCAACGCCATGCAACTTCGCACGCGTAACGGCCTGATCAACCGCTTGACGCGTAATCACTTGCCCAATCCCGTCGTGACCATCCATCACGCAGATCGCACCAGCATCGACGGGCAACGAAGTATGCGTCACAGCCTTCATCGCACCAGACTTTAAACGGGCGTAATACCAACCCAGTCGTAACAAACCGTGAGACTGATGCCCCCAAAGATCGGCCTGTACTAGCGTATCGGCAGCCAGTGCGGCGTCGCTTTGTGGCACACCGATACTCTGATAAACCGACGCGGCGACCTGCTGCAAGCGAACCGGATCCAGGCGCGGGGGATTGACTTGCAGCGAAGTGGCTTCTGACATGTTATTTAACGAGCGCTCCGTAAACGAGATGCTTGTATAACATGCGTGTGTGCGTGCGGTTCGAGGGGCCTTGCGCCATAATCACCGCAGCGAGCTTTTCTTTGGGATCAATCCAGAAACTTGTTCCCCAGGCTCCAGCCCACATCGCATCACCCTTTGATCCCGGCACCCAAGCCATTCCTTCATCTAAGCGGACCGCAAAGCCCAAGCCAAAACCATAGCCTGGACCGGTACTGGCCATCGTGGTGCCACCCATCCCAACGGTATGCTGCGACAGCATGAACTCAACCCCTTTGCGAGAGAGATACCGCTTGCCGTCAAGCTCACCACCATTGACCATCATTTGCAAAAACTTCAGATAGTCGGTCGCGGTACCCACCAAGCCAGCACCACCCTTGAAATAGCTTTTACCTAAAGGGTTATAGCTTTGCCGATACGACTTCAGCATTTCAACCTTGAGTGGATCAGAATCGAGAGTCTCAGCAATGCGACCGAGTTGATCGGCTTGCACCCACCAAGTGGTGTCTTTCATGCCAAGCGGCGTCAGTAAGAGCTCATTCAAAATCGCATCAAGCGGTTTTTTAGCGACACGCTCAAGCAACAAGCCTAATACGTCGACTGAAATTGAATATTCCCAAAAGGTGCCGGGTTGATTAGCCAAAGGAATCTGACCTAGATTTTTTAACATGTCGTCAGCGGTGATATCCGTTTCGCGAGCTTCGATATTGAGATCGTCATACATTTTTTTTATGCGTGCTGACTTGGTACCACCTGCGTATACAAAGCCCGAGGTATGTCGCATCACGTCTTGCACCCAAATTGGACGATTCAAGGGCACATCACCGTTTGCGGTCTCAACTTTTAAATCCTTGAGCTCAGGCATCCATTTTGTCAATGGATCATTCAAGCCCATTTTGCCTTGTTCAACCATCATCATCGCGGCCACCGTCACCAACGGTTTGGTCATCGAGGCTAGACGAAACAACGCATCTTTTGGCATCGGTTTAGTTTTTGCCGAATCCAAAAAACCATGCGCTTCGTTATGCACAACAACACCATTGCGCGCCACCATGGTGACTGCGCCTGGAAACATACCCAAGCTCACTTGCTCTTGCATTGAAGGGGCAATGCGCGCCAAACGCTCGTTTGAAAACCCTTGAACGACGATCGCAGCGGCCGGAACATTGACCGCCGGCGCTGCAGGTGTCTGTGCAAAAGAGCCGTTCGTCGATAGCAGAAAGGTCGTTGCGAGTACTAAGCCAGCACCGTGCGCTTTACTACGCAAAAATCTTTTTTTTGAAAACATTATTGTCTCTCCAAAATTTATCAATCATTGTTAACTACAAAGAACAAACCATTTATTCAGCCACCAAGGCCCCGTAGACCAAATTCTTAAATAGCATCCGAGTATGCGTTTTGTTAGAAGGCCCTTGCGCCATAATGACGGCGGCAAGGTGTTCGTTAGGATCCAACCAAAAACTTGTTCCCCAGACACCCGCCCACATGGCATCACCGACGGATCCGGGTACCCACCCCATGCCTTGCCCTTGCCTGATCGCAAAGCCCAGGCCAAAACCATAGCCTGGGCCCGTATTGGCGATTGTCGTGCCAGCCATACCGACTGTATGTTGTGACAACATCAGTTCAACCGACTTGCGAGAAAGATAGCGCTTGCCTTCAAACTCACCGCGATTGATCATCATTTGCAAGTAGCGCAAGTAATCCGCCGTTGAGCCGATCAAACCCGCCCCACCTTTGAAATAGCTTTTACCGGCGGGGTTGTAATGTTGGCGATACGACTTCAACATGCCCAGCTTTAACGGATCATCATCGAGCGTTTGCGCTAGGTTTTTTTCTTGCTCGGGCGTGACCCACCAGGTGGTGTCTTTCATACCAAGCGGCTCAAGCAACGCCTGCGCAACGATCACATCAAGCGGTTGGTTCAATACGCGTTCAAGCAACAAACCCAATACATCGATTGAAATCGAGTATTCCCAAAACGTACCAGGCTGATGCGCCAGGGGAATTTTTCCAAGATTGCGCAGCATCTCATCGGCGCTGATATCCTCTACGCGAGATTCAATATTGTGTTCTTCGTACAATTTTTTAATCCGTGCAGAGTGCGTCGTACCCGAGTACACAAAGCCTGAGGTGTGGCGCATTAAGTCCTGCACCCAGATTGGCCGCACAAGCGGAACATCGCCGTCAGGCGTTTCGACCGTCAAGTCCTTGAGCTCTGGCAACCAATGCGTGATGGGATCTTGCATACTAAACACGCCTTGCTCGACCATCATCATTGCGACCGTGGTCACCAAGGGTTTAGTCATCGATGCCAAGCGAAACAACGCATTTTTTGTCATGGGCGTGCGACGGGCTGCATCCAAAAAACCATGTGCCTCAAAATGCACAAGCTCATTGCGATGCAAAATGGCCGTGACTGCACCCGGAAACATTCCCGCCTCGACTTGAGCCTGCATCACACCAGTCAAATGCGCTAAGCGCACGCTTGAAAAACCTTGCACTAAGCGGTCATTGGCCACCAAGGTTGGGACGGGTATTTTTTTTGGTAGAACAGGCTTCACGTTTAAATCCTAAGTTAGGTCATGCATAATCACGTTCTTAAGCCGCAGAAACTGGATTGCAGGCTGCGCGACTCGCGTAGACCCACAAAATACACGCTCTTTCAAACTTTTAACAAGAGATTCTCAATATGTCTAAACTTCGTCCCGAATTTACCGTTTCAGAACTCAACAAACGAAGTGGTGAAAACTTACCGGGCTTAATGGGCGTTGAGGCGCTTTCGGTTTCAGAAAACACGCTGACAAGCTGTATGCGCCTGCGCAACGTACACTTTGCGCCCAACGGTTATCTGCATGCAGCAAGCGTGATTGCCTTGGCTGATACAACCTGCGGGTACGCCACCATCGCACACTTGCCTGAGGGTGCCACATCATTTACAACGATTGAACTCAAGAGCAATCACTTAGGCACGGTGAGAGGCGAAGGTGAAGTCATCTTGTGCACCGCAACAGCTCAACACCTTGGCGGCAATACGCAGGTGTGGGATGCCGTAGTCAGTGATCAAGCCACGGGCAAGAAAATCGCCTTATTCCGTTGCACGCAAATGGTGTTGTGGCCCAAAAAAACAATGCAACTTAACGCAAAGGTCACAAGCTAAAACCGCGAACGATGCTTACGGTGCAAAACAATTAAGGCCACGACGCCCGTGAGCGCCAAGGTCCAGACAATCAAGGGGCCGGTCGGCAAATCAAAAAGCGCCGACCCAAGCAGTCCTAAAATATAACCAATCACTGCAACAAGATAGGTCACCCAAAGCCTCGTTCGCTTAGCAAGAATCTTATTGGTCGCAAGCGCTGGGATAATCAGCGTTGCAAACACCAGATAAACACCTACCAGTTGCACGGAAACGGTGATCGCCAGTGCAAACAGACTATAAAACCACACCCGCTTACCTTGAAACAAAAACATCACGCATAACAAAATGCCCGTCGCGATTGCAGAATAAAAAATCTGCGCACGACCAATCCACAAGATTTGACCGGCCAATAAATCAGAGAGATGTTGTCCGCCGTGCGGATCATTTGACAACAGCAACACCACGGCCGTAGCCGCCAACACAAAGACGATACCAATCACCGGCTCTTGATAACGTGTGGTCAACCGCTCGGTCGCGACCAACAACCAAGATGCCACCAAGGCCAGAACAACCGCACCCACTTGGACCCAGGCCGCAGACACATCTTCGCCCAGCACCCTTGTCACTAAATACGCGCCCAGCCCAGCGACTTGCGCAATGGCTAAGTCAATAAAGATAATGCCGCGCTGTAACACCTGCATGCCTAGCGGAACGTGCGTCGCAATCACTAACAAGCCCGCGCAAAACGCCGGCAATAAAATTGCTAAAGACAGGTCACTCACTGAGGCCAGCAATGCACTCATCTGGAATCCTTTTTGAACAGATCAAGCATATGATGTAGGTTAACTGATTTACACAGGCTGTCATGACAACCGATACCATCATCATTACCGCACTTGCTACCGAGCTTGATCGTAGTCTGCTTCCAAAACACGTGCAGATTTTTTATTCTGGCATCGGCAAAATCAATGCAACCATGGCCACATTCAAAGCGATTGCGCACAGCCGCCCCAAACGTATTCTGAACTTTGGTACCGTCGGAGCCGTACAGCCGCAGGTCAAGGGTTTGATTGAAATTCAACGCGTGGTGCAACGCGACATGATGACAGAGCCGCTATCGCCGCGCGGTCAAGTCCCATTTTGTGATCGTCCCCATGAATATCTTTCGGGCTCTGGGCGGCACACCTGTGGCACGGGTGACAGCTTTGTCACCGCCAAAGACCCCTGGTTTGAAGCCAATCGGGTTGACGTCGTCGACATGGAGCTCTTCGCAATTGCCGCCGTGGCCCACGAGCACAATATTGCCTGGCGCTCATTCAAATACGTCACCGACGATACAAACGAAGACTCGGGTCAAGACTGGCAACAAAAAGTTCGCCATGGAGAACGTCTTTTTATTGACATGTTGCACCAGGTGCTTTGATGCGCCGTCTCTTCACCATCCTCGGTTTAACGCTTCTCAACTTATTCACTGCTTCCGCCATGGCACAAACCGCGCACACACCCAAGCAAGCGACCTATCTCGCCAAAGATTTTAAGTTTCAGTCTGGCGAGACCATCAGTGAGCTCAAGCTTGGGTACACCACCCTCGGCGACCCAACAGGTCAACCCGTGCTGATTTTGCATGGCACAGCGGGCACGGGGACAGGTATGCTGAACCCCGCGTTCGGTGGCCAACTGTTTGGTCCAGGGCAGGTGCTTGATGCCAACAAATATTTTATTATCCTGCCCGACGCTGTCGGGGTGGGCGCGTCAAGCAAGCCTTCAGACGGCCTGCGGATGAAGTTTCCCAAATATAACTACGTTGACATGGTCTCTGCCCAGCATCGTCTAGTGACCGAAGGCCTAGGTCTGAAGCACCTTCGTCTTGTCTTAGGTAACTCGATGGGCGGCATGCAGACTTGGCTATGGGGCGTCAAGTACCCTAACTTCATGGATGCTTTGGTGCCGATGGCTGCAATGCCCGCCCCAATGTCGGGCCGCAATTGGATGACGCGCCGCCTGATCATTGACTCGATTCGAAACGACCCAGCCTGGCAACAAGGCAATTACAGCCAACAGCCACCGAGCTTACAGTTTGCCTCAGTCTTTTTTTCAATTGCCACAAGCGGTGGCAATCAAGGCTTACAAAAATTAGCGTCTTCGCGCACGCAAGCTGATCAATTATTAAATCAGCGCCTAGCCACCGCCTCAAGCGCAGATGCAAACGACAACCTCTACCAATGGGAATCCTCGGGCGACTACGATCCCTCAGACAAACTTGAAAACATCCGCGCCCGCGTCTTGGCGATTAACTCAGCCGATGACGAACGCAATCCGCCTGAGTTGGGCCTCATGGAAAAGGCGTTAGCGCGCATTGCACACAGTCGGCTATTTTTGATCCCCGCAAGCCCCGACACCTCAGGACACGGTACAACCGGTCAGGCCAAGTGGTGGAAAGATCAACTGTCAACATTCTTGCAAACGGTGCCAGTGCAAGCCCCCTAAACGCGCTACACCACCTCAAAGTGATGCGTGCCGTCGACACCGAGCTGCGCCACTAGGCCAAACTCCCAATCCAGATAAGCCTGCATCGCTTCACGTGGTGCATCCGTACCCTCGTACGGCCGCTTGTAACGATCAATCGGCTCTGACAACAATACGGCTGCACCTTTCTCAAGCAGCTGACCAGCGGCTTTCCAGGCTTGAGTCCCACCACTCAGTACCGAAACCGGTACTGCTAAGTGTGCAGCGATCTCTGCAAAAGCAAAACATGACAGCAAACCATCGGGGCAAACTAGCACATAACCAGGCGCCTGTGGCAGACGCTTCACTGCCTGTTTAAACTGCGAGCGCAACACGTAGTTTGCTCCCGGAATATGTCCCTGCACATATTGTGCATGCTTGCTTAGATCTAGCACCGTAAACTGTTTAGCCGCCAAACCTGCCGCCAAGTCATTCACGCCAATGTGCTTCACCACAGGCATCGAAGGGTACGCGGCCACCCACGCTCCGGTTTCTGTAAACGCATCTAGCGAAACGTCGGTGAGCACATAGACTTCCCATGCCATTTGAGCCAACCATGACGCCGTCATATTCGCACGCACACCATCCGTATCCACGAGGACAATCCGCGCACCGCGCACGGGTGACATCATTTCAGTCTCTTGCACCAACTGACCACCAGGTGCCGACCGAAATCCCGGCAGATGGCCGAGCACGTATTCTTCTGGCGTGCGGATATCAAAAAAATATGTTGTACGCGTTTGTTGCACAGCCCAAGTTTTTGCTTCGGCCCACGCCACGCGCCCGACACCCGCACGGTCGGCCACAGCGCGGGCGCGTGTCGAGGCCGTCACGGTGGTTTGCTCAGACACTTCTTTGAATTTGCGGGTCTCACCACGATCTAGCGCCTGCCCAGCAAGCGTCCAACCAATCGTGCCGTTACGTAGCGCCGACACTTTGTTAGGGATCCCCGCGTTAATCAACGACTGCGTGCCAATAATGCTGCGGGTGCGACCTGCGCAATTCACAATCACTTGTGTTTCGGGTCTTGGGGCCAACTCTGCGATCCGCAACACCAACTCAGCACCGGGGCAACTCGTTGCCGTTGGGATACTCATGGTGTTGTACTCATCAAAACGACGGGCATCAACAATTACCACATCTGCCTTTTGATCAATCAAGGCTTTGACTTCTGGCGCCGAAATCGAGGGCGTATGTTTTTTAGCTTCGACCAGTTCACCAAACGACTTACTTGGCACGTTCACATCCCGAAACAATTCACCGCCCGCCGCCTTCCAGGCGCGCACGCCCCCTTCAAACACCGCGACCGCGGTGAAGCCCAAAGACACTAAACGCTGTGCAGCGAACATTGCGTCTGAATCAAGCAGATCGCAATCGCCCTCATCCAGCGTCACGATTTGCACATCGCGGCGCGGCAACTTGGCATACGCTTCGAGTTCAACGCGGGATAACGGAAAATTTGCGGCAAATAAGGGGTGCGACTGCGCGTGCGGATCTTCTTCGCGCACGTCTAAAAACGCGATTTCACGTTTTTCAAGCAAGGCGCTACGTACGTCGTTATAGCTGCACAGTTGTACTTGTTGAACTGGACTAGGCTTCATCACAATCATCAGCTCCAGAGATTGGGCACAACATCATTGTTGTACCCAGAGATAAAGGTTTTTTCAGCGCCGGTCGTCGCATCAAACACATGGCGACTAATCCGACCAATATTGCCACCGTACACATGGATACTGATGGAGGTCTTGTCAGGATAAAAATTTGCGACTTCATGCACATCATGCGTCGCAGGCGAAACACTACAAACGTTTCCCGGTGCCAAGACATGACTCTCACCCCGCAAATAGCTGCCATCGGCTTGCTTAAAGTAATGCGTATCAATCTCTTGGCCCCGCAGCATTCCGATCAAGCCCCAGGTCATGTGGTCGTGCACCGGCGTTTTCTGCCCCGCCCCCCACACAAAGCTCACCACCGAAAAACGCTCTTGGGGATCGGCATACAGTAAATATTGCCGATAAAACTCAGGATGCGGCACGGTAAATTGCTCTGGCAACCAATCATCGTGTTCAATCAAGGTCGCGAGCAATCCAGCACCTTGTTTTAACAACTCAGGTTCACCCGACTCACGCTGAACTAGCACGCCCAGATCATGCACAAAGGTGAGTAATTTTTGGTTTTTCATTCGTTCGTCTCTTTGATCCAGTCTGGATCCATTTGTGTAGGCCAACGTCTACGCCCCAAGCTTAGCAAGGATCGCCGCGTAGTGTCTTGCAAAACAGCGTACGCGACGAACCTGCGTTGACAGCACGCAGGCAAGTTTCTACTATCGAAGGCAATTAGGAGACTCTATGCGTATCGTTGACCTACATTCACACTGGGGCACAGAGCGTGGCTACGTACTACGCTCGTCTGACGCGTTAGCGCAGCAAAAAAGCACCTGGAACTCAACCCCCAAATACGACACCGAAGAACAAATGGCCGCCTACCTGCGCGCCAATCAGGTGAAAACCATTTTAGATTTTGGCTTTACCAAAAATTTGTCTATTGAAGAAGTTAAACCACTGCACGACTATGCAATCGAAACGCAAGCGAAATTCTCAGACTGTATTTTTGGCAATTGGCTTCAGATGGATCCGCGCTTAGGTCAAGCCGCCGCGGACGAACTCGAGCGCTGCATTCAAGCCAGCAAAGGCTTTGTCGGATTTTGTGTCTCGGGTTCTGGCACAGGCTTTGCGGCCAGCGACCCAATCTATCATCCCATCTATGAAGTGCTGCAAGCCCACAATCGGCCTGCTTTAGTGCTGGTGGGTCACACCGGCGCGGGTGCGGGCTTACGAGGCGGTGCCGGCATCAAGCTCGATCTTTGCCATCCGCGCTATATCGACGAACTCGCCATCGACTTTCCAGACCTACGAATTATTAGTGGTCGCCCCGCCTGGCCCTGGCAAGATGACATGATTTCAATCATGATCCATAAGCCCAACGTCTGGAGCGAAGTGCATGGCTGGTCACCTAAATACTTTACCGACCCCTTTAAAAAAGAAATTCGCTCGCGCTTAAAAGATCGCGTGATGTTTGGGGCTGACTATCCATTGTTTCGCTATGAGCGTTTGGTACAGGACTGGAAAGACCTGGGCTACACCGACGATATTCTTGAGCGTGTCTTTCATCGCAATGCTGAGCGTCTGTTTGGCATCAAAGAGTCAAGCTAATGGATTTATCACTGACTGGAAAAATCGCCGTTGTTGGCGGAGCAAGTCAAGGCATCGGCTACGCCATTGCACATCTCTTGGCCGCAGAGGGTGCAACGGTCGCTATGGTGGCGCGCAAAGAAGAGCCGCTGCTTGAGGCTTGTCAAAAAATTACTGAACAAACAGGGGCAAAAACCTTTGCGATTTCAGCAGATATCCGCAAGGGCGTTGATTGCGAAAGAATTATTTCTCAAGCCTTGCGTGAATTCAAACGTATTGATATTTTGATTAATAACGATGGTGCACCGCCACTCGGTGAGCTTGAAAGTTTTGACGATGTCGCTTGGCAAAAGGCCGTCGAACAAAACTTGATGAGCGTCATACGTCTGACACGCGGCGCGCTACCCTCAATGCGTCAACACCAGTGGGGTCGCATCATCAACATTACTGCGCTGTCTGCCATTCAACCGATCGCGCGTTTTGGTTTATCCGTGGCAACATGGGCAGGCGTGCTAGGTTATGCAAAGACGCTCTCGTTAGAAATCGCCTCTGAGGGTGTCACCATCAACACGATTTGCCCTGGTCGCATTGCAACGGGGCGACTCGCCACGGTCTTTGGCAGCGGAACGCCAGGTGCACTTGAACAAGAGCAACTCGCGCAAATTACCAAACTGATCCCGATGGGACGTGTCGGTGAACCGAACGAAATCGCGGGTCTGGTCGCGTTTTTATGTTCGCCCTGGGGTGCTTATATGACAGGCACCGTACAGCACATCGATGGCGGTCGACTCGGCAGCCTGCTCTAACTCTAAACATTTCAGACAAACAAAAATATGAATCCAACAACGACACCCACGACCAACTCACCTGACTCACCTGACTTTGTACCTTGGTACTTTCGATCACTTGATTTTGAACAACTGTGGCGCGACTATCCGCCCCCACCCACCTACTTTCACACCACGGCAAAACTTTCACGCGACGAAATGCGCGCGCTTCAAGAACAACGATTCTTAAAGACGGTTGCGCGGGGTTGGGAAATCGAATTTTTTAAACGTCACTGGACAGAGCATGGCCTGGTGCCACAAGACATTCGATGCCTGGATGATTTGACCAAGATCCCCGTCTACGACGTCAACGACATCCGTAAAAGCATTGACCGCAACCCACCGTTTGGTGACTTCATGGGGATTTCGCCTGAAAGCGGAAAACACATGCCGCTCGTGTTGCAAACAAGTGGCGGCACCACCGGGCTACCTCGCCCAATGCTGTACTCACCACAAGATCGCGAGACGATGGCGATCTTGGGCGGGCGCCGTATGGCCATGCATGGGATCAAGCCCGGCGACATGGTGCTAGTCACCCTTTCACTTGGTCTGGGCAATGGCGGCATGGCTCCACGCGAAGCCCTATGGCGCTACACCGGCGCAGTGCCTGTGATGACGGGCAGCGGCGCCAACACACCCACCCGCCGACAGATCGAAATCATCAAGGCCTGGGGCATCAAGGTGATTTTGGGCTTCCCTGCCTACCTGCGCCATATGGCCATCGTTGCGCGTGATGAGCTCGGTATCGATCCAAAATCTTTAGGCATCCGTTTGCTTGGCACCCATCTAGGCATGGAAAATCGCGAAATCCTCGAAGACCTCTGGGGTGCAAAAGCCTTTGACATGTACGGCACACACGAAAGTGGCATGCTTGCCGCCGAGTGCGAACACCAAACGGGCATGCACGTCATGGAAGACGCTTTCATCCTAGAAATGGCTGACCCTGAGACCGGAAAAATGTTGCCGGATGGCGAAAAAGGCACGACCTACATCACCACCCTTTACAAGTACGGTGCGCCGCAGATTCGCTTTAACGTCAATGATATTTCGGCCTTTCACACCACCGCCTGCCCCTGCGGTAATACGTCACGCCGCTTGAAACGTATTTTCGGACGCAACGACAATATGGTGAAGTTGCGGGGGGTCAATGTGTTTCCCGAGGCCGTTGGCGCCGCCGTACTTGAAGACAAACGTCTGAATGGCGAATACTTTTGTTTTGTTGATCGCGTGGGCGAAGCGGCAACCGATCACATGGATGTTTGGGTTGAAATCATTGACCCTCAGGTAGACCGCGCGGCCTTGCGTGAAGAACTTGAACGACGCATGAAAGAGGTCCTGAGCCTCAAGGTGCAAATCACACCCGTCAACAAGGGGGATCTCGATCAATACACCCTGACCTCACAAAGCTCGAAGGTTAAACGCCTGCTTGACCGCAGAAAGTAACGAATCCGGCTCTTTATTTACTAAGTTATGCTTATCTTTTGATTTCAGCACATCTTTAAAACGCGCTAGGTCTTCGCACCCACTTGGTGAAACACATTGAAACGCCTTTGCCTAGGGCGCGACGCTAAATACATCTATCGGCGAGCGCCCGCTTACTCTATACTCACGGACTTTAAAGACTAGTGGAAAACACCTATTTTTCACTTGGTCCGGCTTTGTTTTGTCTGCAAAATTTTGATAATTAAATAGCTTAGCTCTGGTCATTTTCAATGTGGATTGTTAGAACAGCGTTAGAAAAACCGTACACGTTTATCGTGATGGCGATTCTCATCCTGCTCTCAACGCCTTTTGCGGTGATGCGCACTCCGGTAGATGTGCTACCTGAGATTAATATTCCAGTCATCAGCGTGATCTGGAGCTACAACGGCTTATCCGCCCAGCAAATGGGCTATCGCATCACACAGTCCCACGAGCGCTCACTCACAACCACCGTCAGCGACATCGAACATATTGAATCACGTTCGCTCGGCGGCATTGCAATCATCAAAATTTTCTTTCAACCCAACGTCAATATTCAAACAGCCATTGCGCAGGTTGTTGCCTCAGCGACGGCGATCGTGCGGCAAATGCCACCAGGCGCTACCCCGCCACTGGTGATCAAGTACACAGCCTCTTCAATCCCAGTCGTACAGGTTGGGATGTCAAGCAACGTGCTGGCTGAAAAAGAACTCTTTGACGCGGCGCTTAATATTTTGCGCCCACAACTGATTACTGTACCTGGCGTTGCGATGCCGTTTCCCTATGGCGGCAAAGTGCGGGCAGTATCGGTCGATATTGACCCTCAGGCCTTGCTCGCTAAAGGCCTTTCTTCGTCTGACATCGTGAACGCCATCACGACTCAAAACCTGACCCTGCCCTCGGGCACCGCAAAAATCGGAGATACCGAATTTGGTATTTCAATGAATGCCTCACCCCCAAGTATTGCTGGACTCAACGACATACCCGTCAAAACAAGTAACGGCGTCACAACTTTTATGCGAGAAGTTGCGCACATTCGCGACGGGTTTTCACCACAAATCAATATCGTGCGCCAAGACGGCAAACGGGGCCTGTTGCTGACGGCACTCAAAAACGGTGGCGCATCAACACTTGATGTTGTCAACGCCTTAAAAATCAAACTGCCTACGCTCTTGCCCTTGCTGCCCGACGGCATCGAGGTCAAACTCGTGTCAGACCAGTCAATTTTTGTGAAAGACGCCATTGCGAGCGTCATTCATGAAGCCTTGATTGCAGGCGCATTAACCGCCATCATGCTGCTCCTGTTCTTAGGCAACTGGCGCACGACGACTATCATCGCAGTATCGATCCCGCTCTCAATTTTTACTTCGCTCATTGCCTTGCACATGCTCGGCGAAACCATCAACATCATG